>JAYTRQ010000081.1:0-7241 GCA_043746125.1 Armatimonadota bacterium
TTCCTCCTCGGCGGGTTGCTGATGGGGACGCTGAACGCGCGTGGCCAGTTCCTCCTGCCTGCGCTGGCCCCCAGCATCTACAACCTAGGGATCATCTTCGGCGCGGCCGTGCTGTACCCGCTCGGCCTGGGCCTGTCCGGCCTGATGTGGGGCGCGCTCGGGGGCGCCTTCATCGGCAACTTCGCTTTGCAGGCGGTTCTGGTGGCACGCTCCGGGGCACGCTACCGGCCAAGCGTCGCGGTCCTGCATCCTGGTGCCGTCAAGGTGTGGAAGCTGATGCTGCCGATCCTGCTCGGTGTCTCGCTACCCAACGTGGACCAGATCATCAACAGCTATTTCGCCTCTGAGCTGCCGCACGGCTCACAGGCCGCCATGTCCTTCGCTGTGCGCCTGATGCTGATCCCCATCGGCATCTTCGCGCAGGCACTCGGAATCGCCATCCTGCCGACGATGTCCGGCCAGGCCGCCGCGGGTGAGCGCCAGAAGTTCCGCGCGACGGTGGACGGCGCCCTCCGGACCATTTTCTTCGTAACGATCCCGGCATCCGCACTTCTGTGCTTGTTGGCCTATCCGGTTGTCACGTTCCTGCTCCAGAGTGGCCACTTCAGCGCGGGCGACACGGCAGTGACGGCCCGCGCTTTGCAGTTTTACTCGGTCGGCATCTTTGCCTGGTCAGCCCAGGCGATCCTGACGCGCGGGTTCTACGCCCTCCAGGACACGCGGACGCCGGTGATCTCCGGCACGGTCATGACGGTGGTGTTTATTGGGATGAACTGGCTGGTCATCCACGAGACCGGAATGGGCGTAGGTGGCCTCGCCCTGGCGACTAGCATCGCCGCGACACTCCACATGGTGGTGATGTACGTGTTGCTGCGCCGCCGGGCCGGGCTGCGGGCCGGTCGGCTGCTGGTCAGTGTCGGCAAGACGGTGGTGGCGACCGGCGCCCTCTGCGCGGCCGCTTGGGTGCTGAAGGCGGCGGTCCTGACCTTCCTCCCCGACGGTGCATTGACGCCGAAACTGGGGGCGGCGCTGATCCTGATTGTCTCCGGGGTGGGAGGCATTGGGGCGTTCCTCGCGGTCGCGCGTCTGACACGCATCGCCGAACTTCAGTCTGCCATAGACATAGTCCGCCGCAAGAAGAAATAGGCGAAAGACAGGGTAAACTCACGTCATGGACGTTTTCGAGCGATTTAATTCCAAGTTCGGCAAATGGTACGAGGCCCTGTTCGGCGGCGACGCGGGCGAACTGCGGCCCAAGGACGTCCTCCGCAAGATCATCGGCGCGATGGAAGACGGGCGTAAGGAAGGCTTTGACGGCAAGGTCTATGTGCCGAACAAATATATCTTGGAACTGGCCGTGGACGACGTCGAGGAGCGCGAATACCTACTGTCGTTCCTGGACGAAGAGGAACTGGTCGCCGTCTTGCAGCGCTTCATGGCTCAGAACGGCTACAAGACGCGCGGACCGCTGGACTTCACCATCGCCGAGGTGCCGGAACCGGAGCGCGAAGCGGGCCGGGAAAAGCTTCGTGTACGTGTGCGATATGAGAAGGCAGAGAAGGAGGCCCCTGGAAACGCAGGGGCGCCGCTTGCCGCGCCCTCCTCTGCCGCCGCGCCCCCTCCCGCTGCCCCGCCCCCGGCACGAGTAGCCGCTGAAGACGACGATCTGCCCACCATCGCCGGCTTCGACCCCGATGATGAACCCGGCACCGTGCCCGCCGTTGCCTGGGCCTCCCTCGCCGTCACCGCACCGGACGGACGCCGCAGCCTGTTCAGCCTGACCAAGCCCATCGTGCAGATCGGGCGGTCGCGCAACGCTGGGAATGACCTGATTCTAGACACCGACGGCATGGTCTCCAAGGCGCACGCCCGATTGGAACGGGAGCGCGACGGGTCGTGGACGCTCTACGACCTGAGCAGTACGAACGGCGTCAAGGTCGGAGACGCCCGTGTGGACAGCAACCGCGTTCTGAACGGCGGCGACGAGATCATCATCGGCGGCACAAAGCTGGTGTTCCAGAGGGCCGATAATCGGCCCGCCGACGCGGCCGCTGCCTTGGGTGCCGTTCCGCCCCGCCGCGCCCGACTCGTCGCCCCGGATGGGGACACCTACGTCCTGGCCTCTGAGACATTGATCGGTCGGGCGGTCACGTCCGACGTCATCCTGGCCGACCCGACCGTCTCTACCAAGCACGCCCGCATTGTCTCTCCCGATGACGCCACTTACACTCTGGAAGACCTGGCGAGTGAAGGAGGTACGAGTGTCAACGGCCGCACCCTGCCGCCTGGTCGCCGCGTCCCGCTCTCCGACGGCGATGTCCTGCGATTCGGGCAGGCCGAGATGCGCTTCGTCGGCGGCCCGAAGCCGTTAGGCTTGCAATGAGCGTCCTTCTAGGCCTCCTCCACTACGCCTTTCTTGGCCTGCTCGTCTTCCTCCTACTGTATGTCCTCGCCCTCGTCCGCAAGCATCTAGATTAAGCCCCGGCTTTTAGCACTCTCTTGACAAGAGTGCTAACGGGAGTGTATACTAGAGCCCGTAAGTTCCAAATTTCCGAAGGAGGTCCACCTCATGTTGAAGCCATTGGGCGACCGGATCGTCGTCAAGGCTCTCGAAGCCGAGACCCAAAGCACCGGGGGAATCATCCTGCCGGACACCGCCAAAGAGAAGCCCCAGAAGGGCGAAGTGCTGGCCGTCGGGCCAGGCAAGACCCTGGACAACGGCAAGATCAGCGCCGTGGACGTAAAAGTCGGCGACAAAGTCGTCTACTCGAAGTATGGCGGTACCGAGATTAAAGTCGGCGGCGAGGACGTCATTATCCTGCGGGCCGACGACATTCTAGGCGTCCTGAACGCTTAGAGCCAACAGATAAAAGCAACTAGGAGAAACACGTATCATGGCAGCCAAAGAATTGCTGTTCGACGAAGCCGCCCGGCGTGCGCTTGAGCGCGGCGTGAACATCCTCGCCGATGCCGTCAAGGTCACCCTGGGACCGCGCGGGCGTTATGTCGTCCTGGAAAAGAAGTTCGGCTCCCCCTCCCTCGTGGACGACGGCGTGACCATCGCCAAAGAAATCGAGATCGAGGACAAGTTCGAGAACATGGGCGCTCAGCTCGTCCGTGAAGTCGCCTCCAAGACCAACGATGTGGCCGGTGACGGCACCACGACCGCGACCGTGCTGGCCCAAGCTATCGTCCGCGAAGGCCTGAAGAACGTCGCCGCTGGGTCCAACCCGCTGGCCCTCAAAAAGGGCATTGACAAGGCCGTCGAGGCCGCTGTGGCCGAGATCAAGAACCTGGCCGTGCAGGTGCAGGGCAAAGAGTCCATCACCCAGGTCGCCACTAACTCCGCCAAGAACACGCTGATCGGCGAGCTGATCGCCGACGCGATGGACAAGGTCGGCAAGGACGGCGTCATTACGGTCGAGGAGAGCAAGGGCACGCAGACCACGCTGGAATTGGTCGAAGGCATGCAGTTCGACAAGGGCTACATCTCCCCCTACTTCGTCACCGACGCCGAGCGCCTCAAAGCTGTGCTGGAAGACCCATACATCCTGCTGTTCGAGAAGAAGATTTCGAGCGTTCAGGACTTCCTGCCCGTGCTGGAGAGCGTCGTCCGCAGCGGCCGGCCCCTGCTGATCATCGCTGAGGACGTGGACGGAGAGGCCCTGGCGACCCTGGTCGTCAACAAGCTGCGTGGCACGTTCAATGTCGTCGCCGTCAAGGCGCCCGGCTTCGGCGACCGCCGCAAGGCCATGATGGAAGACCTGGCTGTCCTGACGGCCGGCAAGTTCGTCACCGAAGACTTAGGTATCCAGCTCAAGAACGTGGACGAGACCTTCCTCGGCTCGGCCAAGCGCGTCACCGTCACCAAGGACGAGACCACCATCGTTGAGGGTAAGGGCGACGCCGCCTCGATCCAGGGCCGCATCGCCCAGATCAAGGCGCAGGTCGAGAAGTCGGACAGCGACTACGACAAAGAGAAGCTCCAGGAGCGGCTCGCCAAGCTGTCGGGCGGCGTTGCCGTCATCCAGGTCGGCGCGTCCACCGAGACCGAGCTGAAAGAGAAGAAGCACCGAATCGAGGACGCCTTGTCCGCGACCCGCGCGGCCGTGGAAGAGGGCATCGTGCCCGGCGGCGGCACCACGCTCATCAAGATCATCTCCGTGCTGGACAACCTGCATCTGGAAGGCGATGAGAAGGTCGGCGTGAACATCATCCGCCGCGCCCTGGAAGAGCCGGCTCGGCAGATCGCCAACAACGCCGGCGTCGAGGGCTCGGTCATCGTCGAGAAGATCAAGCAGACCGGCCTGGGCTACAACGCCGCGACCGGCGAGTTCGGCGACCTCGTCGCGCAGGGCATCGTGGATCCGGCCAAGGTGACCCGGTCCGCCTTGCAGAACGCGGCCTCCATCGCGGGCCTGATCCTGTCCACCGAGGCCCTCGTGGCCGAGCGCCCCGAGAAGGCCTCCTCGGCGCCTGCGGGCGGTGGCGGCGGCGGGATGCCCGGCATGGGCGGCATGGGCGGCTTCTAGCCCGCTCGTCCCTGTTCATCCGAAAGCCGGAGGCCATTGGCCTCCGGCTTTTCTTTTTGTCTATCGCCTGTGCTATAATCGGTTATGCCTGCGCGAGACAAGTACCACGACGCCGTTCGTAATGCTCTCATAAAAGATGGCTGGACTATTACCCATGACCCGCTCCACCTAAAATGGGGCACAGACAACCTGTTCGTTGACCTCGGAGCAGAGCGGCTAGTGGCGGCGGAAAAACAAGGCCAGAAGATCGCCGTCGAGATCAAAGGCTTCTCCGGCCCGTCCCCAATGACAGATCTGGAACGAGCAATCGGGCAGTTCACGGTCTACCGTGCAGTGCTTGCCGAACGGGAGCCAGATCACATCCTTTATCTGGCCGTACCGGAAGAAGTGTACAAAGACATTTTTGAGGAAGCGCTCGGCCGGCTGATCTTAGAGAAAGGCGCACTGCGGGTCATCGGATTTGACCCCGCGCACGAGGAGATCGTCTTGTGGAAGTAGAACGATACCGGCAGTTGGTGCAGTCCATCCTGAAAGAATACGCGGCCATTCCATATTCGCTGGGCGATCTTGTCTGCGAGACCGTTTTTGACCGTCAGGATGACAAGTATCTGATTGTTACACTGGGGCGAGATTTGGGGAAACGGGTTCATTTCGCGGTCGCCCACGTTGACATCATCAACGGCAAGTTGTGGATACAGATAGACCGCACAGAGGATGGGATTGCAACGGAACTTCTGGCGGCGGGCGTTCCAAAAGAAGATATTGTCCTTGCCTTCATGTCGGAGGAGCGGCGTCGCTACTCGGATTTTGCCGTCGCTTAGATCGACACAGAAAAGCCGGAGGCCAATGGCCTCCGGCTTTTCTGTGTGTCTGATGGGTACAATGGAGCCACAGGGGGATTTGCGACTATGGCTTATGCCGTCAAATTAGACAAGGAACAGAAGGTCAAACTGGGCGACTACGCGCCCGATGAGAAGGGCAGCGAAGACAAGGACACCAGCGCCGTGGTCCTGGCGAAGCTGGGAGAGGAACTGCGGGGCCTGCAAGAGTGGCTGTACGCGGCCCAAAAGCACAGCGTCTTGATCGTGCTGCAAGGGCTGGACACGGCGGGCAAAGACGGCACCATCGCCCACGTTATGCAGTCTGTGAATCCGCAGGGCTGTGAAGTCGCCTCGTTCAAGGTCCCGACGCCCCTAGAGGCGTCCCACGACTTCCTGTGGCGCATCCACCAGAAGACGCCCGGCAAGGGCATGATCACGATCTTCAACCGCTCGCACTACGAGGACGTGCTGGTGACGCGGGTGCATAAACTGATTACGGACGACGTTGCCAAGCAGCGCTATCAGCAGATCAACGACTTCGAGCGGCTGCTGAGTGACAACCACACGATTATCTTAAAGTTCTTCTTGCTCATCTCTAAAGACGAGCAGAAGGCGCGTTTGGAAGCACGGGAGCAGGATGAGGAGAAGGCCTGGAAGCTGTCCCCAGGGGACTGGGAGGAGCGCCAGTTTTGGGACGGCTACATACAGGCCTATGAGGACACGCTGAAGGCCACAGCCACCAAAGATGCCCCCTGGTTCATCGTGCCCGCCGACCGCAAGTGGTATCGCAACCTCGCCATCGCGACAACGTTAGTGGAGACGTTGCGGCCTTACAAGGACGACTGGCAGAAGGCGCTGAAGGAGCTAGGCGAGCAGCGTAAGAAGGAACTGGAAGAGATGCGCCGTACTGAGGGGAGCAGCGGCAAGGACAAGAAGGCCAAAGACAGCGACAAGAGCACGTCCAAGACGCACGAGACGTCGTGATGAGGGTCGGGTAGTGCGAGGGGGATGCGAGGGGGATGCGAGGGGATGCGAGGGGATGCGAGGGGATAAATCCCTCTCGCTAAATAAACGTCCTTCGGACGAGCGGGTGGCGTCACAATGAGCGCTAAGCCCCGCCCGGAGGGCGCTCACCCAGCGAGAGGGATTTATCCCCTCGCCCCCCTTCTCTGCGGCGGAAGCCGGGCGGGTAGGATAAGGGCGCAGGCTCTGTCCCCGCCCTTTTCTTTGCCCCTCTTAAACCGGCAGCACTTCGACTATCGGCGGCAGCAAAATAGACTGCGGGTTGGTCGCGGCGGCGATAGCGGGGACGTCGTTGAGGAAGTGGTAGCAGACGCCGAACTCCGCCAGGCCGGTGATGGTCTCGCCCAGCCGGAACGCTATGGACACGTCCCCAACGTGCGTCAGCCGCACCGTCATGTCCCGACAGTCATCTGGGACGGACGTGATTGCAACGGCTAGTGCCTTGTCGCTGTCTATCAGGTGAAACCAGCGCTGGGGCAGGAACGCCTCGGCGCTCCCTACTTCCCCAATATAGTCGGTGCGCCTCGCTGTCGCCACTGACCATCGCGCGTACGGCGAGTCTCCGAACTCAGTCCGCCAGACGATCTCCGTTGCCTTCTCGTCTAGCTTTCCAAACACGTACCCGCCTACGCCAAAGTCGCAGGTGAGGGTGGGGGAGGTTATAGCGAGGGGCAAGGTGAAGACGATCTCATCGCTTGCTCTCGGCTCGATCAGCCGATGGGTGATTGCCACCCAGGACTTACAAGCAGTGATGTCTGACTTGGCCTCGTAGCCACACTTGTCTGTGTAGTAAACCCCAGTGCTCGTAATACTTTTCTTGAGTTGCTCGCCTGGCGCGCCTAGGTTGCTTTCACCCGCTTCAACC
>JAYTRQ010000082.1:0-2282 GCA_043746125.1 Armatimonadota bacterium
CAGCGTGAAGAAGTCGTCAGCCGTGACGTACAGAGTGGCCGACTTGGGAACGGCCGGGAGCGAGAACGTGCGCCGTAGGAAGATCTTCTGGTTGTCGGAGGTTTTGTCCGCCCAGATCCACTGCGCCTTCGGCTTGGCTGTGGAAACGCTGGGATGGGGCAGGGGTAGGCCGTAAGTCGGGTCCAGGGTGGGGGGGTGGTCCGCCGCCTGCACCGAGGGCGCTCCAGTCAGCGTCGCGAACAGCAGGAAGGCGGCGAGGGGCACCAATTGGCGAGAGAGTGTACTCATGTTGCCATTATACACGATGTGTCAAGGAGGGGCAAGAGGCCCCACCCGTCCCGCAAGCTCGCCACCCAAGCACTGGCGCCACGGAGGGCCTCACTAGTGGAGAGGGTCAGAAAAGAAGCAGGGTCTAAGTGGTGCATCCGGTAAGAACGCCAAGCTTTTCGGAACGGTAGCTCTTCTCAAGTTTGAGGCTTACTCCGAAAACCTGATAGAACATAAAAAGCATCGAATTCACCGGATGCATCACTTAGGTGTGAGGACGGACTAGTGTTCCAAAGCGCCGATGTCTACCGCACCGTTCTGCACACGGGGGGCGCCGACGAAGTCGAACGTGCCTATCTCCGCGCTCCCCAAGAGAAATCCGGCGTTGATCGCGGGCGAGGTCGGCGCGATGTGGAAGTCCGGCACGCTTAGGCTCTTGAACTTCGGGTCGACGAACAAAGAAGCGTGGTCGTTGCCGGTCTTCGCGCGGTAGGTAGGAAGGTCAGTATACGTCGCGCCCTGCCAATTCCACTGCACGCCGGACGCGCCGCCGCTCGGCGCGTAGTAGAGGTTATGATCCAGCAGGGCCGGCGGGGCGTTGCTCTTGACGAAGGCGTTCAGGAAAAGCCCCTGGCCGTTCGCGTAGACGGCGTTGTTCTTGAACACGTTGTTGGTCGCGCGGTACTGAATCTGGAACTCGCCTGAGCCGGTCTGGCCCGTGTCGTTGTTGTAAAGCGTGTTGTTGACGATTAGGCAGTGGTCGGTCCCACCCACGCTGCCGTTGTAGCCGCCGATGCTGATGCCGGCCACGTTGCAGCCGTAGATGACGTTGTCCCGTGCGACGACGTTGCTCGTCACGTGGCCGGGTATCTCGCTTGCCAGTTCCAGGCCGAAATCCGCTTGGTGGACCCGGTTGCCCTCGATAACGATGCGTGTGCCGCCGTCCACGTACAGTCCATCGGCGCTCTTGTCGGTGTAGGCCGGGTTGGAGGCCGAGCTGATCCTGGCGACCTCGTTGCCTTCGATCAGGCCGTCCCGCGCCTGGTCGGTGCTGGGGTTATTGGAAACGCCCTCAAAGCCGATGGCAACAATGCCGATGTTGTTGTTGTCGTGGACGTAGTTGCCGATGACCTGGAAATACTGGACGTTACCGTTCATGGTCGTGGACTCGCTGGAGCCGGTGATGAGATGGTCTATCTCGTTGCCGCTCACGATGAGGTTGTTCAGCGAGGCGCTCCCATTGCTGCCGTAGGCCGCGAAGCCGAAAGCATTCCCGGAGACGTTCTTGACGGTCGTCACGATGGCGTGGATGTGGTTGCTCAGGATCTCGATGCAGGACCCCGCGCCGGTGATGAACACGCCGATGGGGACTTGGGCTGCGCTGGCCGTCTTGAAGTTGCGGATCTCCAGCCCCCGGACGATCAGAAAACTCACGTCCTCCATGTCAATCAGCCCACTCTGCCCGCCCGGCGAAAGCCCCGTGCCGTCCACGGTCGCCGCCTCACCGGGGTAGTTCTGGAAGGTGATAAAGCCCGCCTGGGCCGACCCGGACCTGGTCATCCGCACCTGCTCTTTGTAGACGCCCATGTGGATCAAAACGGTGTCGCCGGCCCGCACGGAAGCCGCTGCATGGCTGATGGTCAGCCAGGGGAGGGAGCTGCTGCCGGGGTTAGTGTCCTTGCCGGTCTTGGCGACGTAGTAGACGCTGCCGCTTGGGACATTTATGACGATTATGGGCGCAGAGGCTGTAAGTGTGGAACTGACGGCGGAGACGGTGACGCTTGCCGCCGGGGACTGGGTGGGGGCTGTGTAAAGCCCGGTTGGGGTGATCGTTCCCAGTGTGGAACTGCCCCCGACGACCCCGTTCACCTTCCAGCCCGTGACTTGCCCGGTGGGATTGGCGAACTCCGCTCGGAACTGCTGGCTTTGCCCGGCCACGACCGGGGCTGATTGCGGGAGTACCGATAGGGGAGCGGGGAATGTCGCCTGTGCGATGGCACCTCCCACAGTGAAAC
>JAYTRQ010000083.1:0-2282 GCA_043746125.1 Armatimonadota bacterium
AATACAGCTCGTACGGCTGATGGATGAAGTAGCGCCCCTCCCGCTGAGCGCTTTCAATGAAGTCTGAGGCTCCTGTCGTCAGGCCCGTCAGCCTCGCGATCTCCGTAGTTGGCAAACTCTTCTCCCTTGCCCGCTGGCATCTGCAAAAGTACACTCCCAAGTGTACCATGCAAATGCCGTGCCAAAGCGGGCAAGGATAGAAAATCCGGCACTAAAGCGGGGGCCTCAGTGGACGGTCAGCGTTGCGGCGAAGAGCACCCCAGCGGTGGCGCGGAGGGACACCGAGGTTGGTTGCGCGACCGCATGTGTCGTGACCGGGAACGTCGCTGTCGCCACGCCGCCAGCCACAAGGACGCTGGAGGGGACGGTCGCGGCGGCGTTGCCGGAAGCCAGACTGACGCGCTCGCCCCCTGCCGGGGCGGGCTGGGTCAGCGTCACGGTCCCCAAGGCCGGTGTGCCGCCTGTGACGGAGGCTGGCGCAACCGAGAAGCTTCGGAGGTATGACAGAACTAAGACAGGAAGCGCGTTGGACAGTGAGCTGCCCGGATTGGAGACGCTGAAGGAGACCGCGCCCGGCGCGGTTGCCAGGGTCGCCGGGATAACGACGGTCAGGCGCGTTGACGAGACGAGCGTCGTCGCGAGTGGTGTATCGTTCAGGAGGCAGACGGCCCCAACCCCAAAGCCCGTGCCAATCACGCTGAGGGTGCGGGCGGCGGGGGCGGCGTAGAGGGCCGAGACCGCCTTTAGGACGGGGGGCGTGATGTCCACGTTGAAGTCTATGGCGGGGATGTCGCAGCCTGCCGTGACGCGCACCTTGGCGACCGTCTGCGAGTCCCCGAAGACGGTGGCCGTGACGTTGTACAGGCCGGCGGGGGCGTTGACGATCCGGTAGCCGCCGTCGGACCGGCTGTTCGCCGACTGGGCGGCCCCGCCCACGGTGGGCACGGCGCTGAGGGCGGCATTCGCGACGACCGTGCCCTTGTAGCGCACGGCCCCGGTGATGCACCCGACCGTATCGCCGCGCGGGTTCGGGACGGCGGCCAGGTGCATCGTGCCATAGACGTTGAGGCGTCCGTAGCCGAAGGCCGGCTCCCAGCCGTTGCCGGCGACGTTGTCGCAGCCCCTTTGGAGGGCCTGCCACAGCAGCGTCGGGACCCCTGGCGCGGGCACATAGCCCTTCATCCCGGCGTAAAGTGCCGCCAGGCCCGCCACCTGCGGGGAGGCCATAGACGTCCCCTCCAAGTAGGAATAGGTCTGCGTCGCGCCGTAGACGTTCGGGTCGTTCAGGGTGACGTAGTAGGTCGGCATGGTGCTGTAAATGTCCACGAACCAGCCGTTAGTGTAATCGAAGTCGCCGCCGGGCGCGGCGATTCCGACCTGATCCCCGAAGTCGGAATAGGAGGCCAGCGTGTCCGAGTCGCTGGTGGCGCTGACGGTCAGGACGCGGCTGAGGGCGCCTGGATAGACCGGTTTGGTGTCCACTCCGTCGTTGCCTGCCGCCGCCACGACGAGGACGCCCTTGTTCCAGGCGTAAAGGATCGCGTCCTGCTCGGCCTGCGAGTAGGAATAGCCGCCCAGGGACAGGTTCTCGATCAGTGCGCCGTGGTTCGCGGCGTAGACGATCCCGGCGACGATGTCGGACTCGGTGCCGTTGCCTGAGGCGTTGATAACCTTGATAGACAGCACGGTGGCATTGTATCCATTGCCGGTGACGCCCACTCCGCCGTTGTTGGTCGCCGCCGCCGCGATGCCCGCGACGTGGGTGCCGTGCCCAAACTCGTCGGGAGCCAGCGGCGTCTGCACTCCGTTTAGGATGGTGACGTCGAGCGCCCGGTCAAGCTGCCCGCCAGCCGCCGAGTCGGTGGACGCGGCTCCGGCATTAACGAAGTCGGGATGGGCGTAGTCTATGCCCGAGTCAATGACGGCAAGGCGGACGCCCGGCCCGCTCTTGGGCACGCCGGGGTAGGCATAATATTTGCCAGGCCAGATGGCCCAGCCTAAGACGTTTTGCATCAGGTGTGCGTCCCACTTGTACCAGGTCGCTAGGGATGGGTCATTGGGTGTGGCCGTGTCCAGAGTGTCGTAGTAGATGTCGTTGGGGGCGGCCAGCAGCGGATAGCGCCTCGCATTCGGCTCCAGCCAGAGGACGCGCGGGTCGTGCCGGTAGATGGAAAGGGCGGCCTCCGACGGCACCCGTACCGTCTCCAGATCCAGTTCCGGCGTCCCGCTCAGGATGAGTGCCCCCGCCTGAGAGTGGATCTGTGCCCGCGCGGCGGCAGGCA
>JAYTRQ010000084.1:0-7231 GCA_043746125.1 Armatimonadota bacterium
CGGACGGAGCTGCCGCTGGTCCGCCTACGCGGCTACGGGGCGCTGTCGGCCACGTTTCAGAAGGTGACGGCGAGTGGCGGCCCCGCGTCCATCCTGACCATCGGGTGTGACGACGGCGGTAAGGCGGCGCTGACTCAGGCCAAACTGCTGGCCGATCTCACCCTCCTGCCCGGCGCGGAGCGAGTCACGCTGCAAACGGCGGGGGGCAATCTGCCTGCCATTGAAGCGGTGGGGCAGGGGTTCGTCATGGCCCTGCGCCTCGGCCCGGCCGTCACCGTCCTGGCGGCGGCCACGGCCGCCGACCTGGACGCATTGCACCGCGCCCACCTGGCAGACCACTCCGGCGTCTACGCTTACGGGTCGGAGGCCGTTGTCCCGATGTGGCTGGACCGGTGGGACAAGTACGGGTTTCTTTTTTACTCCTACACCTGGCAGACGCCGCCCGCCGATTACGTCCCGCCCGCCGGGTTCGAGGGCCGCAAGCCCGGCTACGACTTCGCGGAGCAGTTCCATTGGGCCAAGGCGGAGAAGGTCGGCTTCATCTTCTGGGACGCCGAGGCGGCAAACGACACGGCCGAGGGCCTGATGAACGAGCCGTGGTTCGACTGGGCTGTTCAGGGGACGACGGCGGCCGACATCCCTGTCCACGTGAACGTCAGCAGCGGGCCGACGACCTGGCTGGCGAACCGCTACCGCGAGGCCACTCAGAAGATGCCGCAGTATAGCGGCGGCCTCTTCGGGCCGGGCGACCCGGAGACCGGCGGCCAGGGGATGTTCCACTGGAACGCGGACGTTGCCGGAGATGCCGAGATGGGCCTGATCCAGTCTTCCGTCCGCAAGTACGCGCGATTGCCAAACGTCGTCGGCTGGCTGGAGCCGCACGGCGAGACCGTTCAAAGCGCCGAAGACTTCATGCTGGCCTACGGCCCCGCCGCGGACCGGGGCTACCGGGAGTTCCTCCGGGAGAAGTACCAGACGGTCGCGATGGTCAACGCCCGCTGGTACGGGGCCGAGAAGCGCCTGCGGTCCTGGGCCGACGTTCGTGTCCCCGAGTTTGCTTCTTTCCTCGGGTGGGGGCCGGATGCCCTGGATCTGACGGGCACGTGGCGCATCGCCTATGAAGCCAATCCCGATGGGACGCCGTACGACACGAAGAACCTTAACGGCGGGAACCGGGGCGGTGGGGGCAGCAAGGTCGTGACCCAGACCGCACCCCCCGAGTGGTTCATGCCGGGCTTTGACGACAGCGCCTGGGGGGCCATGCACCTGCCGGGCAACGACCGCCTCATGTTCACGCCGAATCACCCCGCCGTCTTCCGCCGCCCGTTCACCGTTTCGGCCGCGTGGAAGCAGGCGCACCCGGAGGTATGGCTGTATGTGTGGGACATGAAAGAGGGGAACGGGACCCCTACGGCTGCCTACGTCAACGGCATCAAAGCCGGCGAGTATCAGCCCAAGCCGGCCTGGTCGCGGGCGAACTACGGGGCATTTGACGTCTCACACGTCATTCAAGCCGGCGATAACCACGTCGCCCTGCGCCTGCCGGCCGGCGCGATTGACTACAAGGTCTATCTGTCCCCACACCCGCCCGCCCAGTATCCCGCCCTGACGCCGCACAAAAACGCCCAGTGGGTAGACTTCGCCGACTGGCAGGCCTGGTCCCGCGCCCAAACGGCCCGACGCAGCGCCGACATGATCCGCCAGGTGGACCCCGACCGGGGCATGACGCAGATGGCCCCGAACTACTATTCGGACGTCCTGAAGCCCATCTTGGAAGACTACGGCGGCCAGTTCCACGATACCGGCTACATGGGCGGGTTCTACGCGGACTACAACCCGACCGTCATGCGCGGCTCGGACCTGCCTTTCGACGTCGAACCCGGCGGCCCGGCCGACACGCCGCTAAACTTCCAGCATATGATGGGCCTGTACCTGACCGAAGGCGTCCAGGGCGTGTCCTACTTCATAGACATCGGCAATGTCATGTGGGACAAGCCGATCCGCGACGTCTTCGACCGCTACCGGCCCCTGTATCACGCGATCGGCAAATACCATCTGCCCAAAGCGGACGTGGCCGTGCTGTATGACGACCGGGTCACGCGCCTGCTGTCCAATCCCTGGGGCCAGGACCCGAACGTCGCCACGCTGGGTGGCTACTGGCCCAGCAACGTAGCCTCGCCCCTGAGCCATCTCTACGACTACGACGGCGTCACTGGCCCGGACTTCAGCCGGGGCAACGCGGCAAACTACAAGGCCATCGTGGATAGCAACACCAGCATCATGGACGAGGAGCGCGTGGCCGAGATCGAGAAGTACGTGCGCGGTGGCGGCCTGTTCGTCACGTTCCATCAGACTGGGCGTCACACGCCAACCCACTCCGACGCCTGGCCCATCAGCCGACTGACCGGCTACCGCGTCACGCGTATCAACAAGTACAACCCGGACGGTCAGGTGCCCGGCGATGAGTGGCATCCGATCCGGCCTGCGCCGGGCCAGACTCTCTTCACGGCCGACACCTGGAAGAGCACCCCCCACGCCAACGGCCTCACACTGCAAAAAGCAGCGACCGACGCCCAGGATCTCCTGCTGTGGGAGGACGGCAGCGTTGCGGCGGGGATGCGCCCCTTGGGGAAGGGCCATATCGTTCATCTTGGGGCCAAGTTCAGCCACGCCCAGATCTTCGACCGCTCCAATGAGCCGAACGATGCGAACGATCCGAAGGCCGTCCTGGACGAGTTGACGACCCTCTTTGCGGCCCTGCTGGACTGGCGCGGCGTCCGCCGTCTCCCCAGCCGTATCCCGTCGCCGCGCGGCGTGGTGCTGATGCGTCACTACGTCAGCAACAACGGCCTGCACGACGTCTGGGTCCTGTGGAACCAGGACCGGGAGAAGCCCGTCACCGCCGACCTCCTGTTCGCCGGCGGCCTGCACCCCGCCTCCGCCACCGACGTCCGAACGGGACTGCCCGTGCCGGTGACGCGGGGGGACGGCGGCGACCGTCTGGCCGGGCTGACCCTGCTGCCGATGGAGTCGCGGATGTTCCTGACGCCGCGCGGCCGGATTGCGGAAGCCGGCCTGGACTGGCTGAATCTCCAGCGGGGCTGGTGGCAGGGGACGACCCCCGCGAGCGCCAAGTGTCTGCCGACGCCGGAGCAGCTGCAGACGCACGTCCTGGCGCTGACCGAAGGCTGGTCGTTCCACCCCCTCGAAGGTCTGGCAGATGCCGACGTCGCCGCCCTAACCCAGCCGGACTTTGACGATCGCATGTGGGAGAAACGCCCCTTCGGGATCTGGAGCCTGCCGGACCATCGGGACGTCCGGCACGGCCTTCTCCGGCGGCGCTTCACCGTGCCCCCCCGCTGGAAGACCGGTCAGGTGGACCTCTGGCTCCAATCCTGGGTGGACACGACGTTCGTGGATCAGGGCCGCGTCTATTTAGACGGCCGGATGGTGCGCGACTTCAAAGCCGACGGCGTGACGGGGGATGCCTTGGGCGGGGCGTTGACGCCGGGCAGTACGCACGTGCTTTCCGTGGAGATCAAGAGCAGTCAGCCGATGGCCGGCGCACGCGGCCATGCCTGGCTGACCTGGTGGCCCATCCCCCAGGCTGCGCTGGACCTCTCCGGCAACTGGTTGCCGAGCCGGGACGGTTTGCACGAAGAAGCGCCCATCCCACTGCCAGGACCGTGGGACACGATGCTGGCCCGCCGCACGGTTCACGTACCGGCCACGCAATCCGGTCGGAATGTGATGCTCGCGGTCGCCCAGGAGGGGCGCGTGACTGGCGTGATCGTCAACGGCTCCTACCTGCGCCGTCACCACCACGCGATCGGTCCTCGGACAGACCTAAACGTTACGCCCTGGGTCCGGTTCGGCGAGGACAACGAGATCGTGCTGGTGGGCGGGAACGCTCCCAGCACGGGCCGGGTAGATTCCGTCGCCCTGCACTTTTTTGACAAGGGGCTTTATCCCTAACTTTACATTTGGGCGGTGGATCAATTTCTTCTGGCATGACCTGCCCCACCCGATCTTCGGATGGGCGAACACGAGGTTCGCGCCCTACACCCTGCCCTATCGGCCCTGGAGGGACGAACCTTGTGCTCCTCCATCCACAAGTAAAAGGCCAAACATGAAAATTACCGGCTCTCGCTCCTGATCAACGGCCATCTCCTGAAGCACGGCGAACTGTTTGGTGAACAAACATGCGTCTTCAATGTCACGCCGATGGTCCGGTTCGGCCAGGAAAACGTGATCGAGCTGGTCGGCAGTGCGGAGGCTAAGAACAAATCCATTCAACGCGTCGAGATTCGCTACTACGATAAGGGTATTTATCCCTAAACTGCTGCGCCAGCATGGCTTAACACGAAAGGCACGGACCGTTGAGAAGCGTCTCCTCAGGTTCCAACAGGGCAAGAGCACGCGTCACCCGGTTGCGACCCGTCGCTTTTGACTGGTAGAGGGCGTCGTCCGCACGTACCACAAGGTCCGCGCCGACCTCCTCCCCCAGCCACAGCGTCGCCACCCCAAACGAGGCGGTAACGGCTTGTAGGGGCCATGGCCGCTCCTCCACCGCCGCTCGCAGGCGCTCTGCCAGGGCCGCCGCACCGTCCAGGCTGGTCTGGGGCAGCAGCAGTACGAACTCCTCACCGCCGTAGCGGGCCACAAGATCGGTGTCTCGCCCGCCGTCCCGAAGGACCTGGGCCACCGTTTTAAGGACTAAGTCGCCGGCCGGATGACCGTAGGAGTCGTTGAACTGCTTGAATCGGTCCACGTCCAGGAGGATCAGTGAGAGGGGCGTGCCGTAGCGGGCGGCGCGGCCTCCCTCCTCGGACAGCCGCTCCTGGAAGGTGCGGTGGTTGCTCAAGCCCGTCAGCCCATCAATAGTCGCCAGGGCCGCGAGCTCTGCGTTGACCTTTTCCAGTTCGCGCTTCTGAATCTCCAGCGCGATCGCGTGGTCCTTGATTTGCTCCTCCGCCCGCTTGCGCTCGGTCAGATCGAAGCAGACACCGATGATCCCTGTGACCCCCCCATTCGTGTCCCGCAGGGGGCGCAGTTCTGTGTGCAGGTATAGTCCGTACACCCGCGCGTCATAGGAAACGGCCTCGCCCGCCAGCGCCCGCCGCGTGTTCTCGTCGGTCTCCGTGTCCCCGCCGCTTAAGTCGAAGATCGAGCGCCCGACGGCTTCGCCCGGCTTCAGGGCGAGCGCCGCCAGGCCCGTGCCTTCGGACAGCGTCACCGTGCCGCTGGCGTCGGTGGCGTAGAGAATGATGGGAGCGCTCTCGAGCACTGCCCGCAGCGCCGCCTCGCTTTCGGCCAGCGCGTCCTCCGCTCTCTTGCGATCGGTGATGTCTGCCAGCGTCCCTGCAAGCCGAACGACGCGTCCTGTTGCGTCCATGACGGCGGTGCCGACCGTGTGGTACCACTTCGACTGGCCGCCCGGCATCGCGCCGGGTGCGCCGCGCAGGTCCATCTCGTAGCTAACGCCCTCCCGTGTAGCCTGCGCCACCAGTGAGTCCAGGAGGGGGACATCATCGGGATGATAGAGGCTGATAGCAGCTTCGTACCCCGGCTCGCCGTTGGCGGGGTCTAGGTCGAACATGCGGAACAGCTCGTCCGACCAGCTAATCCTGTTCTCAACGAGATCGTACTCCCAACTCCCGACTTTCGCGATGCGCTGGGCCTCAGCCATCCGCGCCGTACTTTCGCGCAGCGCGTCGGTGATCCGCTTGCGCTCGGTCACGTCATGCATGGCGACTACCGCACCCAGTTTCTCGCCGTGCGCATCGAGGATAGGGCGCCCGCTCGCGAGCAGGGTTCGGGCGGTGCCTAACTTTGGGGCGATCACTATCTCAGCGTCACGCACGGCCTCACCCGCAAGGGCGCGGAACAGCGGGATCTCCTCCGTGTCCAGCGGCGTCAGGCCGTCGGCGTGGTACAGGTCAAAGTATTCCGCCCACTGCTCCGGTGGCAAGGGCTGTTCAGGCAGGCCGTGGAACTCCCGTGTGGCGCTGTTGAAGAGCGTCAGGGTGCCGTCGGCGGCGCAGGCGACGATTCCTTCATGCAGACTCTCCAGCAACGCGTGCGTGAACTCTCGCTCGGCCTGGAGCGCTCTGTCGGCCCGCTCACGCTCCGCCACGAGGCACTCCTTCGCGACAACCAGGCTCTCGCGCTCGGTCACGGCACGGACGGCTCTGAGGTGGCTGGAGACCTGTCGGGCGAGGAGGCGAAGGGTCTCCTCCTGCTCAGGCGTGAGGGTTCTGGGGAGTGTGTCCAGGACGCACAGGGAGCCGAGGGCGTAACCCTCCTCGGAGATCAGCGGTGCACCCGCGTAGAAGCGGACGTGCGGGTCACCCGTCACCAGCGGGTTATGCTGGAAGCGGGAATCTTGCGTCACGTCTTGTATGACAAGGGTGTCATGGCCGAGGATGGTGTGGGCACAAAAAGCGTCCTTACGCGGGGTCTCTGTAGCCCCGAGGCCTATGCTGGCCTTAAACCACTGACGGTGTTCGTCTATGAGAGAGATCGCAGCAATGGGGACACCGCAGAGGTGAGCGGCCAACCGCACCAGATCGTCGAACTCCTCGGCGGGCGGGGTATCTAAAATATGATGATCAATTAGGGCCGCGAGGCGTTTGGCTTCGTTGTAAGGCGGATGGTCATCCATGCGTCTGGGCCTTTCTAGCGAGATGAGCCGACATAATCATAATACTGAAGGCAGGAACATGGAAAGCGCGTAATGAATTGGTATTATCTTCGGCAGAAAGGGCCGAAACCTGTAGGCTTTACCGGGTTGCTTTGATTACATTTTCCGCGATGAAAAGCCCACTGGCTTTGTCGATGCGAAAAGCCCCACGGCTTATGATTTCTGCTTCCACCGCGTCCCGCAGCCTGTCCAGCGCCTCGCTTGGAAGGCCTGACCCGTCTGTGATGGAAAGGACGTAATCGCACAACGGCTGCACCTCCGTCACAAGCAGCGCATCCTCTTGGACTCGGAGCGTGACATTGGGGAACCAGGCCGCGAGTTCGGCCTCGCCGTTCTCCAGGAAGAAGTCTGCCGCTGCTGCGAACCCTTTCACGCCGCCCGCGATGTCCAGACGATCCTCCAACTCCATGACCTGACGCATGTGGCCCCGGCCATTCGTCGCCGCATAGAAAAGGCCACTCGGCTTGAGGATGCGCCTGACCTCGGCGTATGCCTTTGTTCTATCTGGGACATGGTAAAGCACGTGGT
>JAYTRQ010000085.1:0-7226 GCA_043746125.1 Armatimonadota bacterium
TCCCGCAGACGCACGTCGCCGATGTCACCGTGCGGACGCCTCTGGCCGCGAACTACAAAGACGCGACGCTGGCGGCGACCATTCGCATTCAAGGAACGCCGGGCAAGCCGCTGACGCTGGTCGAGACTCTGGTCGGCGCGAATGGGCTACCGACGCCCGTGACCCTGGCCGGAACGGGCCGCGTCGGCGCGGGCGGGAGCGCGACTGTCGCCCTGAGCGCCCCGGTCAAGGCCCCCAAACTCTGGTCGGCGGAGAAGCCTAACCTCTACACGCTGGTGGTGGAAGTGTCGAGCGGCGGCAAGCTTATCGAGCGCATCCAGCAGCGGTTCGGGTTCAAGCAGATCGAGATCAAGAACAACGTCGTGCTGTGGAACGGCAGGCCGATCAAATGCACCGGCGTCTGCCGGCACGACTTCTGGGCGGACAAGGGCTTCGCACTCTCCGACGCCCAGTGGATCCGGGACCTGACCCTGATGAAAGCTGCCAACGTCAACGCCATCCGCACCAGCCACTACAACCACGCCGCCCGGTTCTTAGAGTTGTGTGAGGAAAAGGGCGTCTATATCCTGGACGAAGTGCCGTACTGCTGGATCGGCGACCAGGTCAAGGACCCCAAGTACGCGCCTTTTCTATTACAACGCGCCCAGGAAACGCTGGCACGGGACAAGAACCGACCCTGCGTCCTGGCCTGGAGCATCGGCAACGAGAACCCGGCCGGGCTGGGCTCGCAGCTAGTGATGGACCTGGTCAAGAAGACCGACCCGACCCGCCCGGCCTTCGTGTCCAGTGTCAGCCCCAATGACATCAAGGGCCAAGCCTGGGAGGATGACCATTATCCCAGTCCGTACTACATGGACCAGGTCGCCCAGAACGTCAAGTGGGGCGCGAACTTCTCGGAGCATCCCCATATCTTTTATCAGAAGGAGACGCAGGACTACGACCCCGGCGCGTCCGATCTGTGGTCGGAATCATTGCTAAAGACGTGGGACAAGCTCTGGCAGGTCCCCACGATATTGGGGTCCTTCATCTGGGAGTGGCAGAACCAGGGCATCGCCGACAAGAACGCGAACCGCACGAGCGACTTCTATTACGGCCTGGACCGTCTGCGCCAGGAGAACAACAAGGGCATCGTGAGCGCCTACCGCGTGCCCAAGCCGGAGTGGTGGATCGTCAAAATGGTCTACAGCCCGGTCGTCGTCGGAACCCGGACGGTCCACCCAAGTGAGGGGACCTGCACGGTACCGCTGACCAACCACTACTCGTTTACCGACCTGAAAGAGCTGGCCTGCCGCTGGACAGCGTTGAACGGGAAGGCCGCTCTAGGCAGTGGCGTCCTGCGCGTGGCATGTGCGCCGATGGGGACCGTCTCGGCGAGCTTCCCGGCCCCGGCGGGCATGACGACGCTGCGGCTGGAGTTTGACCACCCTGACGGCACTTCCGTTGTGGCCGCGAACCTGACCGCCGAGGGCGTTCCGCCGCCCGCCGCCCCCCCCGCGATGGCGGCGGGCGGAGCGCTGACGACCCAGGACAGCGCGGACACGCTGCGGGTCGGTAACGGCCTCCATGAGATCGTCTTTGACAAGCATTCGGGCGCTCTCCAGTCCTGGCACGTCGGTGTCCGGGACCTGCTCGTCGGCGGCCCCATCCTGAATCTGGGTGAGGCGAAGGCCAGCGGGGAGAAAGGTTTCTACCGCGCCAGCCAGCCGCCGGTGACGGAGGCCGCGCAGGTCACGGTGTCGCCTGCGACAGCGGAGGGCATCGTGCGCGTTTCCACGACGGGCCGCGTCCTGTCCACCGCGGACGGTTCGGCGTTGGGCACGCTGACCTGCACCTACGACGTCCAGCCGGACGCTGAGGTCCGGGTCGGCTGGACTCTGGACTGGACCGCGCCCGACGTCCGCCTCTGGGAGGAGGGGATGAAGCTCACGGCCCCCGCTCAGATGACGCGGATGGGCTGGTCCCGCGACTCGTTCTTCACGGACTACCCTGCCGGGCATCTGGGTGAGCCGACGGGGACATGCCGGACCGGGGACGTGCTGTTCCGGGCGTCCAAGCGTGGCCTGCACTGGCTCACGCTGACGGACGCCGCCGGGGTCGGCCTCGCGCTGCTCCCGCAGGACCTCCCCCTGACGGCGCGGGCCGAATCGGGGATGATTGGCGTGACGCTGTTCGCCAGCCGGGAGGTGGCCGGGCCGCAGGACTTCAGCGGGAGTTGGGTCTCGGAACACGACATCCACGCGGCCAAAGGCAAGCCACTAGCCGGGTCTTTCATCCTACGGGCCGTCGGGTCGGTCGCCGCACAAGCCGCGCAGCCCAAGAATAAGCCTCTTGTGTCCGCTCTTCCAGAGTGAATTCCGGCAGGTAGTTGTAAGGGCGCTGTTGTATTAATCTTAGTCAAGGTTTTCTGATTCTGTGCGCGGAGTCTATCTTGGGAGGCGTATATGCGAAAACTGTGGACGATAAGGGGGGGACACAGGAGGTGGCTCTGGAGCCACTACCTCTGTGCCGTGCTGGCCCTGTGCCTGCCCACGGCGCTCGGCCCGAGTGCCGCCCGTGCCGCTGACCGTGCGCTGTACGTCGATCCGGTGGCCGGCAGAGACTCGGATCCGGGCACGCGCACGCGGCCGTTTCGCACCCTGACGGTCGCCCAGGCCACAGCCCGCGCTGCGGCGGCGGGGGCGACCGGCGATCTCCACGTCTGGCTCCGCGGCGGCACCTATGATTGCAGCCACGGCCCGCTGTCGTTCACCAGCGCTGACTCGGGCCGGAATGGGCACCGCGTCGTCTACGAGGCCTTTCCGGGCGAAGCCGTCGATCTCAGCGGCGGCCGTTGGATCGGGGGATGGACCGTCCATGACGCCCGCCGGCGGATCTGGAGCGCCCCTGCCCACGGTCTCGATTTCCGCCAGCTTTACGTCAATGACCGGCGGGCGGTCCGCGCGCGCTGGCCGCACCGGACCAGCGACTCCGACCTCGGCCCATACCTGAGCATGATTAAACGGCCGCATTCAGGTGTTTCGGGGGACGCCGGATCGCCCCGGCGCCGTCTTGTGGGCCAGCAATTCGGGGAAGTCTCTACAGGGCTATTTTCTGATGAACATGCAGGGGGATGGGAACCTGACCGTGACGCCCGGGCTGAACAGATTCAACGGTCTGCCGGAGGTCTGGGACAGCCTCAACTACAAGACCGGAACGGCCTTCGCAGTGACGGGCGTACCTCCCTCTAAGTAACGTGCCAAAAGTCTTTGCGGGAGTTCAAGCGAAGTCATATGGCGTCTGGAACGTCCACTTTGATGCCCCCGGCACCTACTCCGTCGCCGCCAGGACATCCGCCGCCAATGGCGACACGAGCTTCGTCTTGGACGCCGGCCCGGACGCCTCTGTCACTCTGAAGGTCGCCAAAACGGTCGGCTGGGACGACTACCAGACCGTCTCCGGTGGGAGCCTGAAGATCGCCGCCGGGGGCGACTACATCCTGACAGCCCGGCCCGCCAACCCCGCCGCCTGGAAGCCGATGAACCTGGCGTCCGTGATGCTGACCCGCACGGGCGATTACAGCATGAAAATTACAGCATGAAAGTTACAGCATGAAAAACAACCCACTCCTTCATCCTGCCTTGTTGGCTTTCTTTCTCCTGATCACGCTCGCTGCCTGCGCCTGGCCGGGGAATGTCTCGGCGCAGGCCGCTCTGCCCGTGCCCGTCTCACTCGACTCTGGGTGGCGGCTGCAAGACGCGGCCAGAGTGCCCGAGAGCGGCGAGGTCCTCTCTACCGCCGCTTACAAGCCAGTCGCTTGGCACAAGGCCGTCGTGCCCGGCACCGTGCTGACCAGTCTGGTCGCCGACGGCGTCTACCCGGAGCCGCTGTACGGCGAGAATAACCGCCCGGATAAGATCCCCGACAGCCTGTGCCGGGCTACCTACTGGTATCGGACGGCGTTCACCGTCCCCAAAGCCTACGCCGGGCGGCGGGTTTGGCTCCACTTCGACGGCATCAACTATCAAGCCGAAGTCTGGGTCAACGGGCACGACGTCGGCAGTATCAAAGGCGCGTTCGCGCGGGGCCTGTTCGACGTCACACAGTACGCCGCGCCGGGGCATCTCAGCGCCCTGGCCGTGCAGATCCTGCCCCAGCCGCATCCAGGGCATCCCGTGGAGCAGACCATCGCGGCGGGCGTCGGGCCGAACGGCGGTGAGACGGCGCGGGACGGACCGACCTTCCTGTGCAGCATCGGCTGGGACTGGATACCGGGCGTCCGCGACCGGAACCTGGGTCTCTGGCAGTCCGTGTCGCTCTCGGCGACCGGTCCAGTCACCGTTCAGGACACCTACGTGACGTCCGATCTGCCGTTGCCGCGCACGGACACGGCCGATTTGACCGTCCAGACGACGCTCAAGAACGTCACGAGCCGGCCACAGTCGGGCGTGCTGGTCGGCACGTTCGGGGCGACATCGTTCCGCTCCCCCATCTTTCTGGGCGTGAATGAGACGCGGGCGGTGACGCTGACGCCCGCCGATCTGCCTGCCCTGCACGTCGCCCGTCCGCGCCTCTGGTGGCCCAATGGGTATGGCCCGCAGAACCTCTACACGCTGCACCTGCGGTTTGTGCAGGCGGCGGAAGTCTCCGACGCTACCGACACGGCATTCGGCGTCCGCAAGATCACCTACGCCGTGCCCGGCTCGGACAACCTGACGCTCGGGGTCAACGGCGTCCCCATTCTGTGTAAGGGCGGTGACTGGGGCATGGACGAGGCCCTGAAGCGCATCCCAGCCGCCCGACTGGACGCCCAGGTGCGGATGCACCAGCAGGCCCACTACACGATGATCCGCAATTGGGTGGGCCAGAGCACGAGCGAGGACTTCTACAAGGCCTGCGACAAGTACGGCATCCTCCTGTGGGACGAGTTCTTCCAGCCCAACCCCAACGACGGACCCAACCCGGACGACGTGGAGCTGTATCTCGCCAACGTCCGCGAGAAGATCCTGCGCTTCCGCTCCCATCCCTCCATCGCCGTCTGGTGTGCCCGCAACGAAGGTTTCCCGCCGCCGGTCCTAGACGCAGGCATCCAGAAACTAATGACCGAGCTGGAACGGAACCGCCTGTACCAACCGTCCTCTACGTCCGGGCGCGGCGTCAACTCCGGTGGGCCGTATTTCTGGCGCACACCGCGCGAGTTTTACAGCTTTGGCGAGCCGTTCAAGACCGAGATCGGGTCCGTCTCCATCCCGACTCTCGAGTCCATCCAGGGCATGATGCCCGCGAAAGACTGGAACGTCATCAACGACGACTGGGCCGAACACGATCTGGCGAGCGGGGCACAGGGCGGGGACTGGTATCCGCGCGTGCTGGCCGCCCGCTACGGGCCGATCTCCAGCCTAGCCGACTTCGCCCGCAAGGGCCAGATGGCGAACTATGAGGCGTTCCGGGCGATGTACGAGGGGCGCGAGGCGAAGCTGTTCCACCCCGCCACGGGCGTCCTCACATGGATGAGCAATCCGGCCCAGCCGTCGTTCGTCTGGCAACTGTACGCCTGGGATTTGGAGCCGAACTCGGCCCTATTCGCCACGCGCAAGGCCTGTGAACCCATCCACGTGCAGATGAACCAGACCGACTGGCACGTCATGGTCATCAACAACACGCCCCAAACGCTCACGAACGTTTCGGCCAAGACGTCCGTGTACGACCTGGACGGCACGCTGAAGTCCACGCACACGGATACAATCTCCGCCGCCCCAAGCGCGGCGACGGACGTGGGCGCGGTGTCCTTCCCCGACGGCCTTTCCCCGGTCCACTTCGTCAAAGTGGAACTCCGAGACGCGCGGGGCAAACTGCTGTCGGACAACTTCTACTGGCGCGAGACCCGCCAGGACGACTTCACGGCACTCAAGGCGCTCCCTCGTGTCACGCTCACGGGCACGGTCACGCGCCGCAATACACCGGGGAAGTGTCTGCTGGACGTGTCCCTGCGTAACCCGACCCACTCCGTCGCTTTGATGACGCATTTGCAGCTCCGCAACGCCCTCACGGGCCGGCGTATCCTGCCGGTCTTCTACAGTGATAACTACGTGTCGCTGCTGCCGGGCGAAGCTAAGACCCTCACTGTGGAAGCCTCGGCGGCCGATGTGGCCGGGGCCGCGCCCATCCTCCTCGTGGACGGCTGGAACGTCTCCGTCGTGCCCGCGCCCGGCCTCGCCCCTAACGGCCTGGCGCTGAACCTGAGCACACCCGCCCCCGACCCCCGTACGGCGGTGGACCGCCCTTTGCGGATTAGCTGCGGCGGGAGCGGGGACCAGGGCGGCTTCTTCACATTCGGGACTGCCCCGGCCTCACTGGACGGGTTCATCGCCGATGCCGATTACACCGGTGGCAGCACAAAGACCGTCGGCGACGCCATTGATGTCAGTGTTCCGAACGCCGCCCCGCCCGCCGTCTACCAGTCCGAACGGTGGGGCGCCTGCACCTACACTCTGCCCCTCACTTCGGGCAAGACCTACCGTGTTCGCCTGCACTTCGCCGAGACGACCTACGACGCGGCGGGCAAGCGCAGGTTCAACGTGGAGGTGAACGGCAAGCGCGTCCTGACCGACTTCGACGTCTACGCCGAGGCGGGCGGCAGGAACAAGGCCCTCGTCCGCGACTTCCCCGGCGTCCACCCCAATGCCTCGGGGGACGTGCTCCTCGCCTTCACTGTGGGTTCGGCCGATTTGCCGAAGATCAGCGGTATTGAGGTCCTCGCCGAGTAACCGATTCCGGACCCCTGCAGCCCGCGCCCATAAAAGCCATAATCGGGAGCAGGGCAATAGTCGCAAACAAAACGATTTGCGTCGCGCACCCGTATTCTAAGACAAGACGAGGGCGGGAAAGGGGAACAGAGCAATGGCGCCGAATCCGATGGGGATTTTGAGCGAGTCCGGAGGTGAGCTGGCGATGGAAATGATCCGGGCGGGCGGGCGGGAGAAGACGTTCCGGCGCAAGGCCCACCCTGCCCTGCTGCCGGTCCTGGAGCGGCTGGCCGGCGACGGCTACCTGGAGGCGCTACGGGAGACGCCCGAGGAGGTCACGTACGGCCTAGCCCCGGACTTCTGGGTGTGACAACTCCAGGCCCGTAAATGGGGGCGGGGGTCCGTTCGCGTTCGGATCCTGGTCCGTTTGGATCCTATCCCTGGTCCGTTCACGTTCGTTCCGGGCCTGTCCCTTCCCTCGGAAGGAAGGGCTTCAGAAGTGTC
>JAYTRQ010000086.1:0-2275 GCA_043746125.1 Armatimonadota bacterium
GGGGATAGGGCTTGCCCTGAAGTGAACCCCTCCCCTCTTCTCTTATCCTCATCTTCTCCGAAGCCCTTCCCTCCGAAGGAAGGGACCGGCCCGGAACGAACGTGAACGGGCCAGGGATAGGACTCCGACTCCCCCCAGAACTGGGTACCAGGGGGCGAAATGGCCTTCCCGCCCCTACGTCCTTCGGCCCGTGGGCGGCGGGGGCCAGACACCCGGTACGACAACAGGTTCTAGCGGCGGCAGGATAGCCTCCCGGTTCAGACGATCAGCGCGGCGGTTCCAGGCCCAACGTGACGCCAGAGAAACAGCAAGCATAACACAGGCCACTCCGAAGACGGGAAAGAAATAATCGGAGGGTTTGCCTTCATTTAGCATATGTTGCACAGACTGCCCATAGAGAAGCGTCATTAAATGCCAGGGGACGTGATGATGAAACAAATGCCTATAGCTGAAGAAAAGGCAGATGACCACTACTAGAGGCAAAAGTACAAAGAACGAGGCAAACTGTGCAAGGATAAGTAGTAGAAACAGCAGAGCATGACGGAGAGCCGACGCCAGAGGTACGGTCTCGTAGTGGGACATCCGTCGGGGTGGGAACATCAGCCGGCTACCCTTACCGTCTGTTCGACGGCGGTTAAGCACTTCTTCCAGCTTATCTAAGTCAACCGAAAGGCGCATGGCGACCATCCCTAACGTCGCTTCATCGCGATTTCGCATACTCAGCCAGGAGGCCATACCGGAGGCCCCTTGCGCTGAGGGTGAAGTGGTGGGCGCGGAAGTGGGTCAGGAGAGCATCCAGCAGAAGGGCGCCCGCGACGATGACGTCGGCGCGTTTCGGCTCCAGGCCGGGGATCAAACGGCGCTCGGCCAGGGGCAGGGATTCGAAGCGGGCGAGGGCGGCGGCGACGTCGGCTTGGGAGATGGAGAGGGCGTGGACGGCGGCCGGGTCGGGCTGCGTCAGCCCAAGCGTAACGGCGGTGACGTTGAGGGCCGTGCCGCCGATCCCAATGACGCGCAGGGCGGAGTTCGGGACGGGGAAGGTGTTCAGAGCATCCCGCACGCAGTCGGAGGCCAGGGCGAGTTCAGAGTCCGTTGGCGGGTCGGAGGCCAGGAAGCGCTCCGTCAGTCGAACGGCTCCGACGTCCAGGCTCCGGTGGCGGCCCATGCCCTGGCCATCGCCTAAAATGAGTTCGGTGCTCCCGCCACCGATGTCAAAGACGAGCAGCGGGTCGGAGGCGGACAGGCCCAGGCTGGGGTCGGAGGCGACGGCGAAAAAGGCGAGCTGCGCCTCACGGTCGCCGCTGATAATCTCGATCTCGACGCCCGCGCCGTTGATGACGTCGGCCAGGAAGTCTGATCCGTTCTCCGCGTCGCGCAGTGCGCTCGTGCCTGCTCCCAGGACTTGAACGGCCCCGAGTTGTCTGGCATCCTCGGCAAACCGGGAGATGGCTTCTAAAGTACGCGTCTGCGCGGCGTCGCCGAGGCGGCGGGTAGCATCCACGCCCTCCCCGAGCCGGGTGACTTCTGCCTGCTCAGAAATTACAGTCAGGGCACCGTCTTCGGAAACGTCAGCGACGATGAGCTTGGTGGAGTTGGTCCCGACGTCAATGGCAGCAAGGCGCATAGTTGTCTCCTGGGATGGCCCCCGGCTGTCAGAGTGCGGTCTTCAGCCGCGCGGCCGGTGCATGGCCCGGCTCAAGCGTCAGAATGGCGCAGTGGGGGCGGCGGTCCAGCGCACGGCCTGCGCTGCCGGGGTTGACCCACAGAACGCCGCCGACAGACCGGACGAACGCGCTGTGCGTGTGGCCGCAGAGAACGACTTTCGCCCTCGTGTGCCCAGCGATCTCGCGCAACTGTGCGTCAGGCGTCCAGCGGCCCAGGCCGTGCTTGGAGCTAGGCGAGTAATGCGTCATCAGAAGCGGGACGCCCTCTAAAGTCACTTCAACTTCACCCGGAAGATCCAACAGCCACTGCCGAGCCTCGGCAGAAATCGTCTCGCTGTCATGGCCAATGGCCGCGAGCTTGTCCGGGCGCGGCTGCCCCCACCGCTTACGGTACTCTTCCTCGCGCTCCGGGAACAGGGCCACGTTCTTGTCGTAGTTGCCCCGGACACAGACCACGTTCGGGCGAGCGCGTAGGAACTGGACGCACTCTTCGGGGGCAGGCCCGTAGCCGACGTTGTCGCCCGCATTGAAGACGGGCCGGCCGCCTTCGGTCAAGCCCCACTTCTCGAACGCCTTCCAGACGGCTATCAATGCCTTGAGGTCGCCGTGGA
>JAYTRQ010000087.1:0-2274 GCA_043746125.1 Armatimonadota bacterium
GCCCTGCGCCTGCCCGTCCATCTCCGATCCGTCCCGTGCCTGCTATGGGCTGGCTCGCGGTCTACGGCACCCATTCCGCCGAAGGTCAGGGTGGGACTTCTGCCAGGGCGCACATCCCGGCCCAGTCGGTTTACGTAGACGGCCAGGCTGTGCCCGAGCTTGCGAAGGGCAGCTGGGCAAAGCTGCCGGCCGGCCGCCACGTCCTAGTCTTCGTCCCCACGCCCGACTCCGAGGCCGGTTCCGCTACTTACACGGTCCACGTCGTCCCTCAGGCGCATCTATCGCAGCCGATCCCTCTGCCTTACGCCGCGCCCCCCCACCTGCGAAATCCCTAGCCCGCCGCCCGTCTTGGTGCGTTGGCTGCGTGTGAAGGAGCCGAACCGTTTGTGGGTCAGATGGCGTATAATAATCCTATCACGACGCGCCTGTGCGACGCGATAGGATTTGAGAGGCAATACGTATGGCGACCACACTCCCACAGCCGAGAACTCCCGAGCCGCAGCCGGTCCCGGCCGCTCTGTCCGCCAACCCCATCGGGGATGCCCTGACTCAGGTGACCGCCCGGTTGCGCCTCGTGCGCTGGGTCCATCACGCCAGCCGGGGTGCCCTGGGGGGGCTGGTCGTGTCCTTGATTGCTGTCATCCTGGCCCATCTGAACGTGCTCCCGGATTGGCTGCCTTTGGAGGCCGTCCTGCCGGTTTCGGTCCTGCTGGGTGTCGGGATCGGCACCCTGACTGCCTTTCTCAAGCCGATCTCGCAGATGGACGCTGCCCGGCTGGCGGAGGCACGTCTGGGGCTGAAGGAGCGGCTGTCATCGGCCCTGGAGTTTGAGCGCCTGCCTCAGCCGGGCGTCGGCCTGGACGCGACTTTGCTTCGACGCTTACAGCAAGAGGACGCCGCCAGCCATGCGCGGAGCCTGAAGGCCGTTGAGGCGGTTCCGCTGCGCCTGCCCTGGGAGACCAAGGCCGTGGCCGCCGGGGTGATCGTACTCCTTCTTGCCCTCGTCCTGCCCAACTTGCCCGTGTTCACCCCCGCCGGGGTCCAGGCCGAGCGGGCCATTGTTCACAAAACGGGCGACAAACTGCAAAAGACGGCCCGGCTGATCGCCAAGCAGGCGGAAAGCCAGCATTTGGAGGGCACGCGGCGGGTTGCCCAGAACATGCAGCGGCTGGGGCGGCGTCTCACGCAGGGCAAAATGGACAAAAAGCAGGCGATGGTGCAGATGTCCGAGTTGACCCAGCAGATGAAGCTGGAACAGCAGAAGATGGCCCAGCAGAACAGCGGCGCGGGTGCGGGCAGCAAGAGCATGGCCCTCGCCGGCCAGCAGCTCGCCCAGGCCATGCAGTCCGCGTCGCAGAACTCGGCCACGACGGGGAGCAAGGCGGGTGGGGGTGGGCAGAAGGCGGGCGGCAGCGGCAGCAAGAACGCGGGGAAATCCGGCCCGAACGCTACGGGCAGTAAGAAAGCGCCAGGCGACAAATCAGGCGCGTTCAACATTCCGAGTGCGAGCAAGGACAAGGCCGGTCATACGTCTCAAGTGGCGGGCAGCGCGCCGGCCACGCCTGAGATGCAGAAGGCGGCCCAGGCGATGCAGCAGAACGACGCCCAAGGCCTGAGCGAGCAGCTCCGGCAGATGGCGTCGCGCACCGAGTCCGGCATGAGATCCCCGTCCGAGCAGCAGAGGGCGGCTCAGGACTTGCGGACGCTGGCGGACGCCTTGAAGAACACGCCTATGCCCGAGACGCAGAAGCACTCGCAAGCCGCTGCCGATGCCATGAAGCGCGGTGACAAGCAGGCAGCGGCTTCGGAACTGCGGAAGGCCGCCGATGCGGCCGAGCGCGAGGCGCATCAACAGGCGGACCAGCAGGCGACGCAGGACGCTCAGCAGTCCGTGGAGGGACAGGAGAGCGACATGGCCGGCGCGAACAGCGCGGGCGACATTAAAGACGACTCGGGCCAGGGCAATGGACAGGGTCAGGGAAAGGGCAAGGGGCAAGGCCAGGGACAGGGTGCTGGGGACGGTCAGGGTGACGGTCAGGGCCTTCCCAATGGCAAAGGCAAGCATGGCAGTGGCAAGGGGAAGGGCGGCAGCGGCGGCGGCGGCGAGGCCGGCGGCACGCCGTCGGATACGGGCGAAGGCAGCAGTCCGCTCAAGCATTTAGGCAAAGTGGACCCGAACGCGGCCAAGAGCGCCCGACTGTACTTCGGCAAGCCGCTGAACGCCGGTCCGAGCAAGACCGGCCCGATGCGGAAGGTAGGCTCCCATCCTTCGAA
>JAYTRQ010000088.1:0-2273 GCA_043746125.1 Armatimonadota bacterium
GTGCAGGACTTGGCCCAGGGCCAGAGCGACGAAGTTCTGGACCGGCTGACGCGCCTGCTCGACATGGCCTTCTGGCACAATGAGGCCGGCAACGTCGCCGCTGCCATCACGGCCGGTGAAGCCGCCCTTGCGATCAACCCGAACTCGACCACGGCCCACTCCCTGCTCGGATCTCTGTACGAGAAAAAGGGCGAGGACGACAAGGCTATCGAACACTTCGAAGCGGTCTTAGCCCTGAACCCGAATAGCCAGGCGGACGCCTCGAAGTTGGACCAGCTCCGGCGCGGCGTTCATGTGCGGGCGGTCTCCCCGCCCGGTGCACATCTCTGGCTGCCGCCCGGCCTGGTTAAAATGGCTCCAAAGGTCCAGGAAAAGTGGGCAACTTTGGCGGCGACTCGCCTGGGCCGATCCGACTCGCTCCCGCGACGGCCTCTGTATGCCGCGGGCGGCGCGGCTGTCTTCGTACTCGCCTGCGGCCTTCTCGTCACTCGGCCTTGGGCCGCCGCCGAGGCCCGGACCTCTACACCGGCTATGCGATCCCCCGCGCCGGCTCCCGCCGTGGCTGTGGACCGCTCGGCCTACGGCAACACGTCCCAGGCCGAAGCCAGCACGGCCTTGCCGACCCCGGCCATCGTCATGTCCGGCGCGACAGCCTACACGGCCCCAATGCTGACGTCTCACGACCCGTTCGCGGGTCCTGTGCCCTCCGCCCCGCCCGCGCCTCGTATCCGCAACGAACCGTCCCCATTGTGGTCGCTTCCCGCCGTTCCGGCCCGCAGTCGGGCCCGCCGCGTCACTGGCCGGGGCCTGCCCGTCCTGCCGCTGACCCTGACGGCGATCCCTGCTGAGGCTGGCGACGTGCCGCCCGCGCCGGTCTCACTCCCCTCCGGCGTCATTCCCCGCGCGACGGTCGAAGCTATCCCGCAACACACCGTCGTCGTCAGCTCGCTGGGCAGTTCTGAGGCTTCCTACGGCTCGCCCGGCATGCCTTCGCACATCCATATCACCGTGCATCAGCTCAAGTCGTCGGATGCCGACCCCAGCGCGGCGTCCTCGGACGACGGACAGGGCGCGGACGCCGCCCAGGGCGATTCCTATCAGCAACGTGCCCTCGCCTTGCAGCAGAGCGGCGACTACCGGCAGGCCCGCCTGGCGTACGGCAACGCGATCCGCGCCTATGAGACGCAGATCGCGTCGGGCCATGACGTCGTAACGGCGCAGCGAGGCGTTGCGGCCTGCCAGACTGGACTCCAGATTTGTCAGCAAAGCCAGTAGTCGCACTCGGCGGTCTGCTCCTTCTTGGCGGCCCGAGCGCGGCCACGCCCGCCCGCGCCAAAGTCCCCCTGCCGACCGTGCTGCTCTTCCCCGCCTCGGGCAATGACGTGCCGGCGATGGCGGACCTGCGGACGCGCCTGCGCCTGGACGGCGTCTTTCAGGTCCTCTCCTACGATGCCGACTCGGCGAGTGTTAAGCGCATCGCGACGGAAAACGGTCACCCTGAGTGGCTGTCCGCAAGTGTGCTGACGGACGATCAGCGCCTGGCTTTGGCTCGCGCCCTCGGCGTCGTCTTCTACACTCTTGTCGCGCCGGGCCGGGAAACAGACGGGACGCATCTCCAACTCGTACAGACTGCTCCGCCTGCCTTGACATTTGATTGGTACGGCGTGAACCGACAGGTTGGGGCGCGAGCCATCGAATCCCAAGCCCAGGCGGCGGTCGCGCACGCGGCCCCCGACACTGGGGATGCCGCCTCCATTGTCTACGATGAGCCGACGAGTCTGCCCACGACGGCCCCGCCCGCGCCTGTGCCCATTGCGGCGGCACCTGCGGCGGCTGCGACCCCAGTTGCGACCCCGGCGACTACGCCGACTCCGGCTTTGCCGGTCGCCCTTCCAATGGCGGCTCCCATCAAATCGCCCCCGAACTTTTCGACACAGGCGCCGCCTCCAGCCGCCCTAGCGCCCCGGTCCAATCCCATTCCGCTGGCAGCTTTCGTTCCGTCTCCGGACTCTGTTGCCATTGTCCTGCCGCAGGCGCCCGCCAGGGTTCAGCCCACGCCCATGCCTATTGCCCCAACGGAAGTAGCGGTTGTCGCCGCGCCGGTTGTCGCCGCGCCGGTTGTTCCACTACCTATGCCGCGACCTACCATCACTAGCTCGCCGCCTGTCTTTGCTAAACCCATCGTTCCTAAGGAGATGCAGGTGGCGATGCTGCCGCCGGACGCGAGGCCGGAACCGGAGACGCCCACCGAGACGCTCACTCCGGCCCCCATC
>JAYTRQ010000089.1:0-2265 GCA_043746125.1 Armatimonadota bacterium
TTTGGCCGAATCTGGTATTCCTGCCGTACGAGTATTGACGGCGGGCCACTTTTGTTGTAACATACTTAAAGTCCAAATCAATTGGCGAGTTCTTGCCGAGTCGGCGCGTTCTTTCATCCCAAGACGCGCCGCGAAAGGGGTTTCTCATTTTGACACGCCGCTCTCCGCGTTGGCCCGTAGCCTTCGCCCTTCTACTTTCCGCCGCACCTGCCGCGTCGGCTCAGACGGCAATGGTGCCAGGTATGCCGCCGCCTCCCCCGCTGCCCCCACCCATGCCGATTGTCACGCCTGCGCCTAAAGCGCCCGCCCCAAAAGGCGTGGCCGCCCTCGTCAACGGCCGGAAGATCTATCGCTTTCAGGTCGCGAACGAGGCCCTGAAGACGGTCGGCCCGCAGATCCTGAACCAGATGATCCTGATTGAGCTAGTCAGCCAGGAGGCCGCCAAACAGGGCATCATCGTCACTACCGCTGACGTCGCGGCTAAGCTCGCCGACGTCCGTAAGCAGTACGACCAGCGCGGCATGGGCCTAGACGCGTTCCTGGCCCAGCGTCACCAGAGCATCGCCTCATACAAAGACTACCTGACGACTGAGCTGAAAGTGGAGGCCCTCGTCGCGAAGACAATGCCGCCGGCCGCACCCGTCACCCGGTACCACGTCCGCCACCTGCTGGTACTGACAAGCCCCACCACGCCCGCGATGGCCCCTGGCGCTAAGCCCGCCCACACCGAAGGCGAAGCGCTGGCAATCATCGCCAAGGCGCAGGCTGAGCTGAAGGCAGGCAAGAGCTTCCCGGACGTGGCGAACGAGTACACTGAAGATCCGAGCAATAAGGACCCAATCACGCACGCCAGCAAGGGCGGCGATCTGGGCCTCGTGGATGCCAAAACGAACTTCGTTCCGACGTTCCTCCAGGCCATGCTCAAGCTGAAGCCCGGCGAGACAACGGCCGAACCCGTCAAGTCCGAGTACGGCTACCATCTGATCTCGATGGACAGCAGCAGCATCGCGCCACTCCCGGCCGACAAGCAGCTCTACGCAGCTTCGGCGGCGGTCGACCGGACTCAGCAGGTCCAGCAGGCCATTCCAGGCTACGTCCAGAAACTCCGTGCCGGGGCCAAGGTCGTGGACTACCTGTCAGACGGCACGCCTGCCGCCCCGCCCCAGATGCGGATGCCCATGCGTCGCTTCCCACAGGGGGCCATGCCCATCCAGCCGACGCCTTAGCCGGCGCGTCACGGCCCGCCGAATGCTTTTCGGCGGGCCGCTTCTTTTTAACCCAAAACCCCTAGGAGGAGACACGTGGCAGCAAAGACGTTAAACGTGGGCATGATCGGCTACAAGTTCATGGGTAAGGCGCACTCGAACGCCTACCGGCAGGTCGCCCGGTTCTTCCCGGAGATGGAGACCGTGCCGGTGATGAAGGCGCTGTGCGGGCGCGACGAGGGCGGCGTCCGCAAGGCGGCCGAGACGTTCGGCTGGGAAGGCTACGAGACGGACTGGCGGACACTGATCGCCCGTGACGACATAGACGTCATTGACATTGGTGCACCGGGCAACATGCACGCCGAGATCGCCATCGCGGCGGCCCAGGCCGGCAAGCACGTCTTCTGCGAGAAACCGCTGGGCAACACGGCGGAGGAGGCCAAGCGGATGCTGGACGCTGTCGAGGCAGCGGGCGTCAAGCACCTGGTCTATTTCAACTACCGGGCTAATCCCGCCGTGTCCTTCGCCAAGCAGCTCATAGACGAAGGCTACATCGGGAAGATCTATCACTGGCGGGCCCTCTTCTTGCAGGACTGGATCGTGGACCCCAACTTCCCCCTGGTCTGGCGCTTGAAAAAGGAAACGGCCGGCAGCGGCTCCCACGGCGACCTGCTTGCCCACTGCCTAGACACGGCCCGGTATTTGGTTGGCGAGATCACCGAGGTCAGCGGCCTTCTTGAGACGTTCATCAAGCAGCGCCCCGAACTCGCCGAGTCCGACGACCGCCTCGGCGGCAAGGCCTCCGACGTCATGGGCGAAGTGACCGTGGACGACGCCTCTCTGGCCCTAGCCCGGTTCGAGAACGGCGCTCTCGGAACGTTCGAGGCCACGCGCTTCGCCCTAGGCCGCAAGAATCACAACCGGTTCGAGATCAACGGCAGCAAGGGCAGCCTGGTCTTCAACGCCGAGCGCCCGAACGAGTTGGAGATCTACACCGAGGACACCCACGCCGGCACGAACGGCTTCCGCACCGTGACCGTGACAGCCGGCCAGGACCGCT
>JAYTRQ010000090.1:0-2262 GCA_043746125.1 Armatimonadota bacterium
CGTGCGGCGCGACTGCCTGATAAATGCGCCGGATGGTGATCGTGACGCCGCCGCTCCGGTAATAATTCGGGTTGACTATGCAGACTTTCACGGGTTCAGTACCTCCCCCTTTTTCGAATCCAGCACGCCGAGCAAGCTTTTCGCCGCCTGGCGAATCTCATACCGCCGCTCGAAGCTGTTTCTGGCGCTGCGCCGCATCTCCTGCTTCTCGCCCTCGGACCGAAGGAGCCAGTCCCCAAGCAGCCGCGTCGCCCCCGCCGCGGTGTCCTCGGCGACCAGCCCCGCTCCGTCTTCCTTGATCTCGCGCCAGATGTTGACCTTGTCGGAGATCAGGACCGGCAGGCCACAGGCAAGCGCCTCGGCCACGGCGATGCCGAAGTTCTCCTGGTGGGAGGGCAAGACGAAGGCGTCGGCAGCATAGAAGGCGCCCCACTTCAGGTCACCCGTCAGCATCCCCGGCCACGAGATCCGGTCCTCCACCCCCAGCGCCGACGCGCGGCGCTCGAGGTTCGCGCGCCAGCCGGCCTGATCCGGCCCCGCCATCACGAGACGCAGCCGGGGGTCGGTGGGGGCCACACGGGCGAACGCCTCGATCAGCAGGTCGCACCCCTTTTTGACATGCAGGCGGCCCAGGAACAGCAGGAGGCGCTTGCCCCGGAGGGCGGGATAGTGGGACAGGAATACCTCCCGCTGCGCCGACGCCTCCCCGATCGGGCCAGCGGTCCCGAAGTTGACGACCTCCTCGCGGGCGCGGTAGGGGCTAAACGACTGACGCGCCAGCAGACGCTCCTCCTCACAGGTGAACAGGACGGCACGGGCATCCCTCAGCACCCGGTATTCCGCCCAAGGCCAGTACAGACTCTTTTTCAGGTGCTTGAGCGGGTAGGTGCGCTTAAACCAGGGGTCGAGCATTCCGTGCGGGTACACGAAGTACGGCGTGGCCGAGGCGCGCAGCGCCCGCCAGGTGGCGTAGCTCGTGGACTGCCACAGGCCATGGATCGCCACGGCGTCGAACCGACCGGCGTTTTGGCGCATCCAGGGGACGAACTTCGGCGCATACAAGTAACTCGTCCGGCCCGGCCCCAGGGCGTGGACAGTGAAGGGAAGGTCGGCCAGCCAGGGGGCGGAGGGGGCATCCGTGGAAGCGATCTCGATGTGGTGGCCCATCTCGGCCATGACATCGCTGACCTGACGCAGCGCCTCCATCGGCCCGCCGCCGCGGGAGTCGGTCGAAGAGATCACCTGTAGGATGTTCACTCACAAGCCCTTCCCGGCCAGGACGCGGTCGCGCAGGACCGAATAGATTAAGTGGCCGATGACCATGTGCGCGTCCTCGACCATCTGCATGTTGTCCGAATGCACCACGACGTTGTGCTGCGCCAGCCTCGCTAGCCTGCCCCCCCGAATCCGCTCCACCCCAGCGAGACCGCGCCCGCCGCGTGAGCCGCCTCCACAGCGGCCAGGATGTTCGGCGAGTTGCCACTACCGCGGATGGCAACCAGCAGGTCACCGGGCCGTAGCCACGTCTGCGCTTGGGCGGCGAAGACGTTGGCGTACTCGGTGTCGTTGCCCCAGGCGGTCAGCAGCGGAACCGAGTCCACGAGTGACAGGCACTCCCAGGGCTTGCCGCCGTGCAGGAACATGTTCTTCTGGAAGTCGGCAGGCAGATGGCTGGCCGAGGCCGCCGAGCCGCCGTTGCCGCAGAAGACGGCCCGCCGCCCGGCCCGATAGTTGTCCCAGAGCAGGCCCGTGGCGGCATCTATCTCGTCCGTGGAAACGTCCCGGAGCACGGCGGTCATGCCGTCCAAATAAAGGCGTGTGTGGTTCATGGTTTGTCCTTTGATGCCGGCGCCCCGCGGGTCTGGCGCGGGTCCGCGGCGAGTCCCTCTCAGGGCGTTGCGACAGCGATCAACTCGGCGGCTTTCGTAAGCCTGCCGAACCACTGTGTGGCCTTCTGATATGTCTTCGGCCCCAACCTCCTGTATAAAGGGAGCAGGACGCGGCGCCCGTTGTGATGGCTGATGCGGGACGTGGTCACCTTGTAGCCGGTGTCCGTCAGCAGGTTACTGATCGTCTGCCGGTTCCAGCAGTACAGATGGTGATCCAGGTCAGACGGGTTCACGGGCGAATAAGGGGACTCGGTCGGTAGGACGATGATGATCTTCCCATCCGGCTTCAGCCGGCCCCGGAGTTCGGTGAGGAACGCGTGCGGCTCGGAAACATGTTCCAGGACGTGGCGCAGGAAGACGTAGTCGAACTGAA
>JAYTRQ010000091.1:0-7172 GCA_043746125.1 Armatimonadota bacterium
TTGTTGCTGTCGTCGTGCCCGGCCCGATGCCATCCCAGATGGGGTCAGGCATCCAGCCGCGTGCGCCGGCGTAATAATGGCCCTGGAGATTCCGGCCGACCAGGCCGCCTCTGTTGCCCAGCCCCTGCGGGGAGGCGTCGGTGCGCGAGTTGAGTAGAAGGCGGGCTGTCTCGATGGCCCCCGCCGAGCAGATGACGACGTCGGCAGTGGCCGTGATGCGTTCGCCGGACGTGGTCCAGTATGTGACACCGGTGATGTGGTCCGCGCCGTCCGTCTCGATGCGCTCGGCCATCGCGCCGGTCTCCAGGGTGCAGCGGCCCGTGGCGAGGGCGCGGGCGATGAGGGTGTTCTTCGTGCCGTTCTTGGCGTCGGTGGGGCAGGCGAAGCCGACGCACTGCTGGCAGTGCACACAGGCTTCGCGGCCGTTGTAGGGGACGCTGTTGATGAGCAGCGGGACGGTCTGCGTGTCCCAGCCTAGGGCCTCCGCGCCCCGGCGCAGGACGCGCCCTTGGGTATTGAGTGGCATCGGCGGCATCGGGAAGGGCCGGTGACGCGGGCGGTTCTTGCCGGCCGATTCCTCGTCGCCCGACACGCCCATCTCCCACTCCACCCGCTCATAGGCGGGGGCCAGGTCTTCATAGGTGATCGGCCAGTCCGCGAGGCTGCTGCCGGAGGGGACGCCGTATTTGGACGCCATGCGGAAGTCGTCGGGTAGGAACCGCCAGGCCATTGCCCCGTAGACCATCGTGCCGCTGCCGACGCAGGCGGCGTTGTTGGAGTAGCCGCCTCCCAGTGGGCCGATGACGTCCCGCTGCCCGTCCGCGCCGATGGCGACGCGGGGGTTGCCATGCAGGTCGGGGCCGACGTTGACGCCGTACTGGGAGAGGCGCTGGTTGCGGAGGTGGTCGCGCCCGACCTCCTGGAACGACAGCCGCCGTCCCCGTTCCAGTAGCAGGACACTCTTGCCGGCCTCAGCAAGGAGGCCTGCCGCGACGCCGCCGCCCGCGCCCGCGCCAACGACGATGGCGTCATATTTCAATCCGTTCGTTGTCATGCGGTTACCTTGTATCCGATCATGTCCCAGGCCACGCCTCCTTTGTTGCCGCCGTTGCCGGGGTCGGCGTAGAAGCCCTCCATCGCCTGCCGCACGAGCAGCCGGAAGAAGGACCAGTGCGCTGCCTCCAGCCGCGCCAGGAGCGCGTCCTGTTCGGACGCCCCCATGTCGGCGAAGGGGCCGCCGCCCCCCACATGCGCCTCGGCCTCCACGGCGTCCAGGCCGGCCTGGTAGACCGGTAGGAACTGCGGCTCACGCGCCATCAGCCCTATGAGAAAATCCCCGACGCCGGCCTCCCATCCGCTTGGGTAGTCGTCGGCCGGGATGATCCGGTCCACGGCGGCCCGAAGCGTCCCCAGTTGTGCGGGCGTCAGCGCCGCGTGCCCCAACGTGTTTGTGGGTGTCATAGGTCTCAATTCAGATAAGTTTATGTGTGGGTGGAGGCAGGCTGTCAATGGAGGGGTGGCTATCACGGGCGAATGGATTGCCTAAATCTCACGGCGTCCGAGCCACGACTGTTCGCCCGCCTGGGACATTATACCAAACCTGCGGAGGAGGACGCAAGTGGGGACGTGGCGCAGGCAGGGCGATTGCATTTAACCCCTAACGGGTCGGCAATAGGAGTGGGGCGGCAATTGGGGCGGCGCGGCAATGGAGTCAACTCCTTCGCTTTGTGGCCTACGGCCGAGCCACCGTGGCACGGGGACAAGATCAGGACTTGTCAGAGACCCCTATCTTAGCCTTCTGTCTTAGTCTCCTGCCCGCGAAGCGGTCAGTCGGCGTCCTCGCCACACAGCGAAGGGCTTTAGCCCATTGGCTCTGTTTGCTCTAATGCCTCAAGTTTAGAGGCAACCGCCCTGGTGGCGCAGGGCGATTGCATAGGGGATCGGAAGGGCGGCCACGGGGCGGGGAGGCTAATGCTCCAGGAAGTAACGTACATTCGTCACGATCACGTCCCGGCGGTTCAACAGGGCCAGCTTCAGCAGGGGCGCGGCCTGGTTGTGCAGGACAGCGTGCCACAGCTTGGGAGACACTAGTTCAGGCAGGACGATGGTCACGACATCGTCTGTCCGTTCCTTTTGGACGGCATCAATGTAGCGCAGCAGGGGACCAATCAGGGATCGGAAGGGCGATTCCATGATGACCAGGGGGATGTCCGGCATGTGCGAGTTCCACGATGCCTTCATGGCTGGGGTCCGGTCCGGGTCCGTCTCGATGTAGACCGCCCGGACGTCGTCGCTCGTCAGCCGGGCGTAATTCAGAGCTTCAATAATGCCCCGGTGCAGACGTGGGACCAACACCAGAACGGTGTTGTGACGGGGTGCGACGACGTCCAAATGGTCCAGAGACAGCTCTTCGGTCATCTCGTTGTAGTGCCGGTGGATTCGCAGGAACAACATCACCATCAGTGGTACCAGCACGATCACCAGCCAGGCACCGTACTTGATCGGCAGGAACGGCACGATCCTGTCCCCGTCGGCGAACTTGGAGGCCGCGATGATGAGCGTCACCGCGCCGGTCGCGAGTGCCCCTAGGGCGTTGAAGAACAGTGACACCTGCCAGCCGGGGTGCCTCTCGCGGAGCCAGTGGCGCACCATGCCGATCTGGGCCAGGGTGAAGCTTGTAAAGACGCCGATGGCGTACAGCGACAACAGGGCGTCTACGATGCCTTTGAAGATCACGATCAGCCAGATCGCCGCGATGGTCAGCAGGATGATCCCGTTGGAATAGGACAGCCGGTCGCCGATGTTGGCGAGCTGCCGAGGCAGGAAGCTGTCGCGGGCCAGCATGGAGGCGAGCTGCGGGAAGCCGGCGAAGGCGGCATTGGCCGCGATGACCAGGATCACGGCCGTAGAATACTGCACGATGAAAAACATGAAGTGCAGGGAGTGGGGCCAGGCCGTATTCGCCACCTGCCCGACCACGCTCTGGTAGTCCGACTTAGTGGCATCTAGGTGGTCGTGGATGCCGAACCGGACGGTCAGATAAGTCAGGCCGGAGAACATCAGGATCGCCAGGACGCCCATCCACACTGTCGTCAGGGCGGCGTTCTTGGCCTGTGGCTCGGCAAAAACCGGCGTCGTGTTTGAGATCGCTTCCACGCCCGTCAGGGCCGTACAGCCCTGCGAGAAGCCGCGCAAGAGCAAGTACAGGCCGACCGTGGAGATGCCTGCTTTGGAGGCGGCATAGCTGGCCCCCAGGCTCTGTGCGTCGGACAGATAGGGTGCGTGAACGGCCATGCCGATGAGGCCGGCCACGATGGTTGCCAGGATGGAGAAGATGAACAGGTAGGCCGGACCGGCGAACGCCCACCCAGCCTCGCGGACCCCGCGCAGGTTCAGGATCGTGACGATCAGGACCCCCACAATGCACATCATGACCAGGTGTTCGTGCAGACTCGGCACGGCCGTGATGATAGCAGCAACGCCCGCCGCCACCGACGTTGCGACGGTCAGGACGTAGTCCACCAGCAGAGACGCGGCGGCGACGAGGGACGGCACCGTCCCCAGGTTGTCCCGCGAGACTGGGTACGCGCCACCGCCGCCGGGATAGGCGAAGATCACCTGCCGGTAGGATAGCACGACCACGGCCAGCAGAAGGCAGATGCCGATGGCGATAGGGACGGCAAAATGCAGATTGGCGGTTAGGATGGCCGAGCCGAGCAGGACGGACAGGATCGCCTCGGTCGCGTATGCGTTGGACGATAGGGCGTCCGAGGAGAAGATCGGCAGGGCCAGAAAGACCGGCAGCTTCTGGTGACCGGCCCCGGACGTCGGCAGGGCGCGACCGAAGAGGACGCGCCGAAGACGGCCTAGGGCGCTGTCGTACTTGTGTGGCTGGGGCAGCGGCGTATGGCCCATCGGGGCCGTCGGCTCGGACGTTTTGCCCCCGGGCGGGGGCGTCAGGGTGGGGGTAGCCATAAGGTGTCTTTCGGGAGGGATGGATTCTGCCGACATTGTACCCTGCCCTCTTACTAAGTCAAGCCGCTCCGGGTAGTCCGTTGTGCTATAATAGCAATATGAAACTCTTCCCCCTGGCCGCCTGTGTGCTGGTCCTTGCCGGCCCCGCCTCCGCTCAGGCTCCGTCCCCGCCCATGTTCCCGTTCGTCCTGCCCTGGGATGACGCCGTGCCGGGCACGATTACCGACGTCTCCTGGCTGAACGCCAAGCCCGCCGGGGTCAACGGCTCTATCGTGCCCAAGAATGGGCACTTTGTCGAGTCCAAGACCGGCCGCCGCGTTCGGTTCCTCGCCACCAATTTTGCTGCGCTCCAGGCCTTTCCGAGCCATTCGGATGCCGAGAAGGTGGCCGCGCACGTCGCCAAGCAGGGCATCAATCTGGTCCGCCTGCACCACATGGACAATAATTGGTCTGGGGCGACCGGTAGTATTTGGGACTTCTCCCGTGCGGACCGCCAGCACTTCAACCCGGCGCAGTTGGATAAACTGGACTATCTGTTCGCACAGTTCAAAAAGAACGGCATTTACTCCAACGTCAACCTGCACGTCAGCCGACAGTTCTCGGCTGCTGATGGCTTCCCGGAGAGTGTCAGCAAGATCCCGTTCGACTTCGACAAGCGGGTGGACGAGTTCGACCGGCGCATGATCCAGTTGGACAAGAACTACGCCCATGATCTGCTCACGCACGTTAACCCGTACACAGGCTTGTCATACGCGAATGACCCGGCTGTAGCAGTTATCGAGATCAACAACGAAAACTCGCTGGTCAGCAACTGGGGGCCACTCGGTGAGGGGTTGGGTGCCCTGCCGGAGCCGTTCCGGGGCGAGTTGGTCGGATTCTGGAATGACTGGCTGGCGAAGAAGTACGGCACGGACGCTGGAGTGCAGGCGGCTTGGACGAAGGGCCTGACGCCGACCGGGCCGGGCCTTCTAGCTGGCGATTCGCATTGGACCAGCGAGCATCAGGGGACTTCGCAGGCAGAGATTGTTCTTCCCAGCTTGCTTGGTCCTAGTCTGCCTATGATTGGTAACTTGTTCCGACAGCCTGCGCCTGACATTCAGGTCAACGTCACCCAGATTGACAGCACTGACTGGCACATTCAGGCCCACCAGGCCGGGCTTGACCTGCACGATGGCTCCACCTACACTGTCACCTTCCGCGCCAAGGCCGACAAGAACCGTCCGCTGCCCATTGCGGTCAGTCTAGACCAAGCTGATTGGCACAACGTCGGCCTGACCGGAAGCGCCGACCTCTCGACGGACTGGAAGAATTTCACCTACTCCTTCACCGCCCATGACACCATCCCCAGCCACGGCCGCATCGCCTTCACTCTGGGCGGCACGGTTGGGACCGTGTGGATCGCAGGCCTGCAAATCCACCCAGGCGCGGAGGGCGCAGGGTTGCAGCCCGGTCAGTCGCTGACGACTAAGACGATCGGCATTCCCGACTTCTCCCTGAACGCTCAGCATGAGGACTGGATCTCGTTCCTCGCCGACACCGAACGTTCCTACGCCGAGGAGATGCGTTCCTACCTCATCAACGATCTGCACGTCCACGCCAGCGTCATCTGCTCGCAGATGGGCTACGGCGGGCTGACCAGCCTTGGCCGCGAGGCAAACATGGACTTCGCCGACAACCATGCCTACTGGCAGCACCCAAGTTTCCCGCACCAGTCTTGGGACATGAAGGACTGGACCATCCCCAACACGGCGATGGTGACGGACATGGCGAACGGCGGCGGCGGGACCCTGCGCGATCTGGCGGAATACCGCGTAGCTGGTAAGCCTTACAGCGTTAGCGAGTACAACCACCCCGCGCCAAACGACTACCGGGCTGAGATGATGCCGGAACTGGCCTCGTTCGCGGCGTTTCAGGACTGGGACATGATCTACCTGTTCGGCGAGGGCGACTACGGGGCGAACGCGGTGACCGATAAGATCAACAGCTTCTTCGACCTTGCTAACGACCCGTCCCGGACGGCCTTCCTGCCCGCCGCCGCCCTGATCTTCCGAGATGGTGAGATCCCCCCGTCGTCGGACTCTGCGGTCGCAACTGTGCCGAAAGACCAACTGGTTACACTACAGTCGGCGGGCGCTGCGTGGGGCGTTGCGACCAGAATAGGCGGCAGCCGCATCTCGCCCAAGCTGCTATCCGCTTTCGTAGAGCGGCTCGGCCTGTCTTCGGGAAGATCGGGTGTCAAGAATGTGACTTTTGCCCTGGTCCAGCGCATGGCTACCCCGTCCTTGACCGTGAGCAAGACCGCCGCCGGCGATCTCTACACGGCGAACGCCGCCGCCGCGCAAGCGTTGGCCGGCTTCGTCGGCGGGCAGACGGTGACGCTGGGGCCAAACACGCTGACGTTCCCCACCTTTGGTAACAACTTCGCGGCCATGACGCTAACGGCGATGGACCGGAAGCCGCTGGCTCAGTCCGGCCGCGTTTTGCTGACGCTGGCCGGCAAGGTGGAGAACCAGGGGATGGTCTGGAATACCGACCGGACCAGTGTGGGCGACCAGTGGGGGCATGGGCCGGTGATGGCCGAGGGCATCCCGGCTACGGTCACGCTGAAGGCGGAGTCCGCCCGGCGCGTCTGGGCATTGGATACGATGGGGCATCGGGCATCAGAGGTTCCGGCCGCATTCGCGGGCGGCATGGTGACGTTCACGGTCGGCCCGCAGTTCAAGACGCTCTGGTACGAGATCGCGCCGTAACCTCGTCTGCACCGGCCCGTGCTATAATAGCCCATGCCCCTCTTTGAATACACCTGTGACCACTGCCGCAAGCGCTTCACCGTCCTCGTCGGCATGACGGCCGGTGGGGACTTGCGCGTCTGCCCCCACTGCGGCCACGACCAGGCCACCAAGCGCGTTACCCGATTCGCCAGAGGGCGCGGCGACGATAACCTGATGGACGACCTGGCCGATCCGTCCAAGATGGGCGACTTGGACGACCCCAAGGCCATGCGCCGCTGGGCCAAAGAGATGGGCAAGGAGATGGGGGAGGACTTGGGGGACGACTTCGACGAGTATCTAGACGCGGCGGAGAGCGGCGAGGACGAAGCAGGCGGGGCCGCCTTCTAAATCCCGTGCACCGGAAACACGTCCGTCTGGATAGCCTCCACGCCGCGTGCCGCATAGGCGCGGGCGTTTGGAACGTCC
>JAYTRQ010000092.1:0-2259 GCA_043746125.1 Armatimonadota bacterium
GACGACAAGGCTGCCATTCGGAGCATACGAGAGGAAGCGCGATGAAAGGAGGTGAGAGGGAGCGAGAGGAACTTGTGGAGGGCTTAATGAGGTCACGGACCTTATTTGAGCCTTGTCCAGAAGACACTTGGATCGTCTTTTGTACCACGTCGGTTGAAATACCAAACATCGAGGGTAAAACTATCTTTCTCACCCCGGCCCCGCTTCTCCGGTATGTTAGGGACGAAGTAAAAGAATTCAGCGCGGTAAGTATGCTAGATAACACGCGAGCAAACGTCAAAGACAAACAGTGCCGCCTTCTGGTCGAGGGCGTCCGGGACTACGCCATGATCCTGCTGGACGTGGAAGGCCGCATCACGGCATGGAACGCCGGCGCGGAGCGGATTCTAGGCTGGTCCGAGGCTGAAATGCTGGGCCGGAACGCGGACCTGATCTTCACGCCCGAGGACCGCACGGCCGGCGAGCCGAGTGCCGAAATCGCGAGAGCGAATGAGCAGGACCACGCGATGGACCTGCGCTGGCATGTGACGAAGGACGGCTCGCGCTTCTGGGCCGACAGCATTCTGGAGGCCCTGCGCGGCGAAGACGGGACGCTGATCGGGTTCGCCAAGATCCTACGCGATGCCACGGCGCAGAAGCGTGAGGCGGAACAGCTTCGGGAGACCGTCGGACGGCTGGAGACAGTCCTGGAGAGCCTCACGGATGCCTTCTTCTCGCTCGACCGCGACTGGCGGATCACGTATGTGAACGCAGAGGCGGAACAGTTCCTCTCCAGAACGCGCCGGGAGATACTGGGCAGAGGTTTCTGGGAGGTATTCCCGGAGGCGGTCGGCTCCACGTTTGAGCGTCAGTACCGCCGGGCCGTGGCCGAACAGACGCCCATCTCCTTCGAAGAGTTTTACACGCCGCTGGACACCTGGTTCGAGGTGTGCACCTATCCTTCTGTCGAGGGCCTGTCGATCTACTTCCGCGACGTCAACAAGCGCAAGAAGTTAGAAGCTGAGCAATCGCGGCTCTCGGACGCCAACCGCCTACTTCTGGAGTCCATGAGCGAGGGCATTTACGGCATTGATGTGGCGGGACATCTTACTTTCGTCAACCAGGCCGGTGCCCTTATGCTCGGGTTCGCCCATGAAGAAATGCTCGGGCGCGACGGCCATTCGCTCCTTCACCACACCCGACCTGACGGCAGGCCCTATCCGGCGGAGGACTGCCCAATCTATCAGGTGCTTCAGACCGGTGGAGACATCCGGGTTGAGGACGACGTGTTTTGGCGCAAGGACGGCACGGCGTTCCCTGTGTCCTTCAGCGCCGCGCCAATCGTGGAAGCCGGCGTGGTGACGGGTGCCGTTGTCACGTTTGACGACATCGCAGGGCGCAAAGCGCTGGAGACCGAGCGCGAACGGCTCCTGGCCGTCACCCAGGCGCGGGCCGAGCGTGAGGCTCTGGTCAACCGCATCGGCTCGGCGATCCGCACGACGACCGACCCGGAGTGTATCCAGCAGGAGGCGTCCCGGCTGCTCGGGGAGGCGCTCGGGGTGGACCACTGCTATTTCTCTGCCTACGACCATGAGGGGAACACGGTTAGGATCGGCTGGGACTGGCACCGGGCCGGCCTGCCATCGGTGTCGGGCGAGTACAGCCTGTCCGACTGTCAGCAGTACATGGATACCCTGTACGCGCAGGGCACGGCCGTGATCCCCGACGCGGAAGATCCCGACCTCCCGCCGATCGTCGCCCGGACGCTGGCCCGGTTCGGCCTCCGCGCGTTCCTAGCCGTGCCGCTGCTCGATGGCGGCCGGTACGTCGCGGCCGCGGTGGCGGCCATGAGCGACCGCCCACGGATCTGGACACCGGATGAGGTGTCACTGATGGAGGCCGTGCTGACACAGACGCGGACGGCGGCCGAGACGGCGCGAGTCCGGCAGCGCGAACGCAACATTGCCGGCCAGCTTCAGTCCGCCCTCCAGCCGCCCCTCCCCGGCGTCGTGCGTGGGCTGGACCTCGCCAAATACTACGAGGCGGCCCTGGACGAAGCGGGCGTGGGCGGCGACTTCTACGACGTCTTCCCCATCGAAAAGGGCTGCACCGCCCTGGTCGTCGGCGACCTGTCGGGCAAGGGCCTGGCCGCCGCCGCTCAGGTCTCCACGGTCCGCAATATGCTCCGGGCCTTCCTTTACTCAAAGTCCACGCTGGGCGAGGCCGTTTCCGAATTGAACCGTATCATCGCACAAAACAACCTGTTGTCCGGCTTCGCCA
>JAYTRQ010000093.1:0-2252 GCA_043746125.1 Armatimonadota bacterium
GCCTGGTAGAACTTAAACCCCCGCCCCAGTACGCGGCTCGTGATGTCCCAGCCCTTCAGCGTAAAGCGGACGCCCCAGGCCTTGGTCGCCCCGGTCTGCGCGGCCTTCAGGACGGCGGCGTAGTCCAGCCAGGAGGATGTATCGGTGAGGGTGACCGTGGAATGGAGGATCGTCCCGTTCCGCGCGGCCGGTCCGAGGGAGACCTGATGCATGCCGCTCTGATGCGAGCCGACCGGACCGGCCGAGAGGTGGAGCGTAGCGGGGTCGCCCTGGAGGTGCTTGATCAGATAGTATGCCATCGCCGTCGTGCTGTCCGGGGCGGGCGCCCCGTTGACCTGTTCCGGTATGGCCCCGATACTCGTCGCGTACTCGAACACGTCCCAGACCTCCGGCTCGGCGTCGTTGTCCTCGTGCCGCCGGACGCAGTCCTCCCCCGTGCTCAGATACATCGTCCGGGCATCGTAGGTGGAGATGCCGGCCCCGTATGGGCAGAGCATGACCACGGCGGGTTTGCCCTGGGCGTGGGCGTACTTCACCATCGAGTAGCTGCCGCTCTGCATCCTGTTGAAGCCGACGCCAGGGCCGTAGAACCAGAAGCCGAGGGGGCCGTCGGTGGTGTCGCCGTCCGCCTGGTCTACCTGATGGCGGTAGTCAGCGTTCGGGAACAGCCCCCCCGTGCTGACGTCCCCGTCAAGGTCCCCGTTGATCGTCCACGGCCCATCCTGGACGAAGCTGTACCGGGGCTTCTGGCGCGGGAGCAGATGATAAGTCTTGAGGCTCCTGTAGCGGGGGACGTCCCAGCCCGTATTGAGGCTTGTGTACGGGACGGTGAAGCCAGCACTCTGGAGCATGTCAATGTCCCGGTCGTCGTCCGCCTCGCTCTGGCCGTCCAGCTTGTAGTCCGACTCGAAGTAGGCGTTCTTGTGCGCGAACAGGGCCGCCGTCTTGTCCAGCGTCTCCTGGCTCTTGCCGTGCTGCCCTTTGGCGGCCCATTCCATCTCGATGAAGTTGACGTAGAAGCCGTCCGCGTTCTGCCGCACGAACGTCCAGCCGGCTGGGTGGCTGACCAGGTCGTCCCATTGGTCCGCCACGCCGACGTAGACCTTCGGCGCACCCGATTCAGGGGCGTGGCTGGACGGCAGGGGGCTGGCGGCGCAGGCCGACAGAGCCAAGCAGGAGAGCGGAAGGCAGGAGAGCAAGAGGGTTCGTTTCAGCATAATTCGGTCACTTCAATTGGCTGGCCGAGTTCGCCAGCCAGCCCGAGACGCTTGCACTGGCCGGGCCGGGGGCGGCATCGCCGGCGTTGGTGGTGTTGGTGACGTTCCACATGTTGATGGGTGCCCCAGTGGCGGTCGGGATCATGGTCTTGACGTGGCCGTCGCAGAACAAGTAGTTCGTGCGGCCCGAGTGGTTGATGTTGGTCATGTCATCGTTGTCACTCCAGAACTCCGGGTCCTGACGGTTCCCATTGTTGGCGTGCGTCTCCCCTACCTCAATGCAGGTGGCGGGGTAGGCGATCTGAGCCAGCGCCGTCGGAGGCGGCGTAATGTTTCCGGGCTCATAATACTCAATGGGACGCACCCCGCCCCAGACCGGGTCTCCGTTCGCGCCACCACCGTTGGCGACGTACGAGATGGGAATACCGGGCGTGTTGTTCACCGCATCGGGGGTGTTGGCGATAAAGCCGCTAGAGGTCGCGTCGGGGCACTTGTAGACCCCGGCGCTCTTGACGAACGAGTAGATGGCTTCGTGCCACGAGTTGCCGCCAGCGATGCCCGCAATTCGGCTATAGGGCATCAGCTCGTCGCTGTCCTGCACATACTGGGTAAGGGCGAGGCCGATCTGCTTGAGGTTGGACTGGCAGCTCGCGCGCCGCGCGTTCTCGCGCACTTTCTGAAAGACGGGGAAGAGAATTGCCGCGAGAATCGCTATTATGGCGATCACGACGAGTAGCTCGATCAGCGTGAAGCCCGATCGCTTCTGGGTGTTCTTCATGGATTCTCTCTTTCTGCGTAAGGATTAAATCGCGAGATCAGTTAAACGTGAGGCTCATTTAATGGCGAGCCGACGTGTCAGGAACGGCGCGTCCGCGCCGTCCTCCACCTTCCGGCCCGCCTCTCGCTGCACCAGCAGCGGGGCGGGGAGTACATAGACCTGCGGGGGCAGGCAGCCGGCTTCAAGGCCGTCGAGCAGCGTCTCGCAGGCGACGGCGCCCAGGTTCTCAAAATCCGGGGCGGTCGTCGTGAAGGCCG
>JAYTRQ010000094.1:0-2249 GCA_043746125.1 Armatimonadota bacterium
GCATCTACAGGCGCTGATGGCGGAAAGCGAGCTGGACGTGCGCGTCTCGCCCGAACCATCGGATGGGGACAATGCGAACCTCGCCATCAACGGTCCCGACGCTGCCTTGCTGGTCGGGCCGCAGGGGCAGACACTGGATGCCCTTCAGTACCTGCTGATGCTGATGACCAACAAAGGCCAGGGGCCGCGCCTGCGCGTCACCGTAGACGCTGACGGCTATCGCGCCCGCCGCGCCCAGAAGCTGACGGCCTTCGCCCAGGAACTCGCCGCCGAAGTCGCTAAGACCGGCCAGGAGGCGATCACGGACGCGCTGAACCCAATGGAACGGCGCATCATCCACACGGCCTTGGTGGACAACCCGGACGTCGAGACATATTCTGAGGGGGATGAGCCGAATCGTTATGTGGTGGTCAGCACGCGCCAGTCCCCAGGCGGCTGACCTGCTCCTGGCTGGCTTTCACAACGGAATGGGCAGGCTCCCACCGTGGAGCCTGCCTTGACTTTTGGGGCGGACACCCCGTATAATGCTCTGTTAACCGGCGTTCCCCCTAAGTACAGGGGGTGGAGAAGCAGAACCAACGATGGCGACACGCGCCGCGAAGGCACCTAGTATCGTAGAACAGGCCGTATCGGAGGCGGAGGAGCCGTTCCGAGACCCGGACGCCGCTCCCGCTCTGAGTGATCCAGTCACGGCTCTGCCCGGCGTCAGCGAGCAGTTCGCAGTGGCCCTGGGCAAAGGCCTGGGCGTATTCACCGTCGGCAACCTGCTGCGGCACTACCCGCGTCGCTACGAAGACCGGACCCACTTCAAGCCGATCTGCGACATCCGACATGGCGAGTCGGTGACAATCAGCGGCAAGGTGATCAGTGTCGAGAATATCCCGACCAGGACACGTGTCACGCTCACCAAGGTCGCCATAGACGACCGCACCGGCATCGCATTCCTGGTCTTTTTCAACCAGTGGTACTTGAAGAAGCAGTTCGACAAACTGCGCGGCAAGACGCTTGTCGTCTACGGCAAGGCCTCACGCTCAGGACGGGGCGGCCTGGACATGACCGATGTCGAATGGGAAGCACCGGAAGAGGACAAAGACGCCCTCTCTTCGGGCCGCATCGTGCCGGTCTATCCACTGACCGAAGGCGTTCTACAGGCTCGCGTGCGCCGGGCTGTCTGGGGGGCGCTGGAAGCGTATGGGGACCTGGTGGAAGAGACGCTGCCACCAGCTCTACGGGACCGACGAACCCTGCCGCCACTGGCTGAGGCCTTCCGCAATATCCACTTCCCGGAGTCGGAGGAAGCGAGACTGGACGCCCAGCGCCGGTTCGTCTTTGACGAGTTCTTCGGCCTGCAACTGCTGCTGGCCGTCCGCAAGCGCCAGGCAGACAAAATTCAGGGTACGGCGTTCGCGCTGACGGAAGGCCCTATTGAAGAGCTGAAGTCTGTTCTACCGTACCCTTTGACCAGTGCCCAAGCCCGCGTTATCGGCGAGGTTGCGAAGGACATGGAATCGGTCCGGTCTATGAACCGTTTGGTGCAGGGCGACGTTGGCTCGGGCAAAACAGTCGTCGCGATGGCTTCCCTGCTGGTCGCCGTCCGTAATGGTCATCAGGCCGCCATGATGGCCCCGACCGAGATTTTAGCCGAGCAGCATTATTTGGGCATCCGGCGCACGATGGAGAGCCTGGGAGTTAAAGTCACGTTGCTGTCCGGCAGCCTCCCCGCCAAAGAGAAGCGGGTTGCTCTGGCCTCGGTCGCATCCGGCGAGACGCACATCGCGGTTGGAACGCACGCTCTGATTCAGGATGATGTTACCTTTCATCGCCTGGGTCTGGCCGTCGTGGACGAGCAGCACCGCTTTGGTGTCATGCAGCGGGCGGCTTTGAAGCAAAAAGGCTTCGCGCCGGACATCCTCGTGATGACGGCGACCCCCATTCCGCGCACCCTGACGCTGACAGTCTACGGTGACCTGGACGTCAGCATCATTGACCAGATGCCGCCGGGCCGCAAGCCGATCAAGACTCATTGGAAGCGGGGTCATGAGCGCCAGCTCGTTTATGAAACTTTGCGTCGTCTTCTGGCCGAAGGACGGCAGGCGTATGTAATTTGCAGCCTGATTGAAGAGAACGAGAAGCTGCAAGCGCGGGCGGCGACGGAGCTTGCGAGCCACCTCCAGGCACACGTCTTTGCGGAGTATAAGATCGGCTTGCTGCACGGGCAGATGAAGCCGACGGAAAAAGAAGAGACGATG
>JAYTRQ010000095.1:0-2248 GCA_043746125.1 Armatimonadota bacterium
GATGACGCCGAGGCCGCTCAAGTGCTGTACGACCAGCTCGTCTCGGAGGGCATCCAGATCATCACCGACGCGCGGGTCAACCTCGTTGAACGGCGCGGCGACGAGAAGGTCTTGACGCTCGCTGGCCAGGACGCGCCTCTGGTCTGCGACGCCATCCTGGTGGCAGCTGGCCGTAAGAGCCGCGTTGAGGGCCTGAGCCTGGACACCATCGGCGTAACCTGCGACGAGGGCGGGCGCTTGAAGACGGATCCCTACCTACGGACGACCGTGCCCAATGTCTGGGCCGCCGGCGACGTGACGTCCGAATACAAGTTCACCCACGTTGCTTCCTACGAGGGTGGGGTGGCTGCGACCAACGCCGTGTCCGCCCTGCGCGGCCAGCCTGTGACGGTCGCCGCCGATTATCGCGTCATCCCGCGCGTCACCTACACCGACCCGGAAGTGGCGAGCGTTGGGCTGACGCCTGCCCTCGCCCGTGTGGCTCACCCCACGGACGACGTGGCCGTCTCTCGGTCGTCGTTCGCCGATTTAGACAAAGCTGTCATCATCGGTGAGACGGCGGGCTTCGTCCAAATCGTCTCGCTCCGCTCAGACGGCACGATCCTGGGCGCACAGATCGCCGGCCCTTCTGCGGGCGGCCTGATCAACGAGATCTGTCTCGCCATGCATGCTCGCCTGCCCTTAGAGGCCATCGCCCGCACCATACACGCCTATCCGACCCTGCCCGAAGCCGTCGAGGCCGCCGCCCTGAACCACGCTCATTAACCGACACGCAAGGACCCAATAACCATCATGGCAAGCCGCATCACCATCTACGGGAACCCCGCCAACAAGGACGTCCGCCGCCTCCAGCGCGAGATGAACGCCCTTTACGTCGAGTGCGAACTGCGCGACCCGCGCAAGGACGACCGCGCCGCCCGCCGCCTCCAGTCCGAACTCGGTGGTGACTCCATCCCCCTCCCCGTCGTGGAGGTTCTGCGCGAGGACGACCAGGGCAGCCTTTACCTGACCAACCCCGACGAGCCGACCCTGCGCCAATCCCTCCACAGTGAGGGCATCCTGTCCATCACCTCCTACTGGCTGTGACGGACGGCTTGCGCGAAACCATGCACGCCTTCCGGCATGTAGATAAGGAACACTGGCCGGCCTCCGAGTAGGGGCGGGGTACCCCGCCCTCGCCCATTCTTCGCCCGCGATACCCTCTGTCAGGAGGCCCCCATGAAGCCCTCACGCCCTTCCCGCCTCGCGTTCCTCGTCCTCGCCGCCGGGACCGCGCCCCTGCTCCTCGCCCTGGTGCTCCCAGCCATGCCCCCCCCGCCCGCTCCCGGCGACACGCCCCAGCAGGTCGCCGATACCCTGGACAGCATCGTCCAGCCCCGATTTCAGCAGAATGCCGGGCGCTTCGGCGTGGACCGCATCGCCTTCGCCGGCCACGACAACGTCTACGGGTTGACCTCGCAGACCAGCGCGGAGCGGCGCAAGTTCCGGCAGGTGAACGCCGCCCATCGCCCCTACGTCATCGCCTTCCTGCACTGCGCCCACAAGCCCGGCGAGGACCTGATCACCCACACGCGCGACAAGCAGGGGACGTTCACGCCCTCCCTCCAGACACTCGCCGCCGTGACGGCCACGGAGCCGGGCACCGAGAAGCTGATGGCGTGGAGTGACGCGACCCTGAGCAAAGCTGTCCTCCCATCTCTGCCCGTGTTGCGGCAGGGGGTCGGCGTAGACCGTGACTTCGGCAACTGGCAGGTCGTCCTGCGCCCCGTCCGCGCCCTGCGGTCCTCCTGCCTCGCCTGTCACGCGGGCGTGAAGCGCGGAGACACGTTGGGCGTCATGGTCTACGCCGTAGACAAAGACCGCATCAAGGCTGACGTCAAGAGCTTCAACGACGGCGACCTGTGACCACGCCGGTCTGCTCCCGTAGGGGCAGACCTGCGTGTCTGCCCTCTTTTCCCCGTGTCTGCCCTCTTTTTCGCTCGATTGAAGGTCCTGCGCCCGGCCCATCTCTAAGCGAACACTGCATAGCTCGCCGTGCCCGCTGAAGGAGGCCATTTCATGTCCATCTCACGCCGCCCGCTCACACTCGCCGGACTGCTCGCCGCCGGCTCCGCGCCCCTGCTGTTAACGCTGGCCCTGCAAGGCTCGCCCGCGCAGACGCCCCTCCAAAGCCAACGCCAGGTCGCCGACGACCTGGACAAGATCGTCCAGCCTCGCTTTCAGGACGCCTCTGCGGGCAAGTTCGGGC
>JAYTRQ010000096.1:0-2248 GCA_043746125.1 Armatimonadota bacterium
GCCCATTTTGCCGCCTGGATAGCCGCGCTGCATTCGCTTGGTGCGGACATCAGTGAGAAACGCTTTTATGAACTGGGCGGCGTGCCGTCGGCCGCCATCATCGAGATACTGAACGAGGAGAACGGGTACACGCTGGACGTCGCCCGGACGGTGGAGGAAAAGGAGCGGCGCTACGTGGAGGGGTTGCACCAGGCGCAGGAGGTCAAGGCCGTCACCGACATCGCCCGCGCCAACAAGGGGAAGGTCCCGATGGCCGTCGCATCCGGCGGCCTGCGGCACATCGTCACGCGGACTCTGGATACGCTGGGCCTCACCCCACTGTTCGACACCGTCGTGACGGCTGACGATGTGGTGCGCGGCAAGCCCTCCCCGGACATGTTCCTGTTGGCGGCCGAACGCCTGGGCGTCGTGGCCAAAGACTGTGTCGTTTACGAGGACGGCGAGCCGGGCATCCTCGCCGCCCGCGCGGCGGGGATGCGGGTTGTGGACGTGCGCGTACTGTGGGGTTAGACGACCTGGCCTAGAAGAAGAACCGGTATGAGAGATCAAGTTGCTTGATTCGCAGGTTCTGGCCGTAGTTACCTTCCGTGTTAGCGATAGTGACCCCGTCACCGGGCACGACCGCGCCGGGTGGCATCGGGAAAGCCTCCTGGCGATAGTCGTGGTAGGCAAGCTCAATACCACTGCGGCTACTCGGACTGTACTCGATGGTGCCTGCATAATCACGGGCGTTCGGGGCGGGGAAGCTGTTATCGTGGCGGCGGCGGTCACGGCCCTCCAGGGCGACGTTCAGCCGGGGCGCGACCTTCTGGGCTAGGCGAACGAAGACCTCCTGGCTGTTTGGCCCGACGGGGAGGCCGATGTTGTCGTGAACGCCGTTCTGCCACTGCGTATTGAGGCCGCGCGAGGTGTAGGTGGTCGGGTCCGCGAAAGAATACTCCGCGACCAGATTGGTCCCGGCCAACGGCTGGTAGGCTGCACCGACCAGGTAGGCGATCTTGCGGGGCGTCCGGTAGCTCTGATGGCCCGGCGACTGGATGTCGTCTATGCCGAGCTGACCGTAGAGCCTCGCCGTCTGCGACGCCTCGTAGGAGAGGCCCAGGTTAATGAAAGCGTTGAAGTCCTTGTCCAGTCCGCGCAGCTTCAGGAACTTAGAACTCTGCGCGTCGTAAAAGTCGGGGATCGGGGTCACCTTCAGAGACTTGGACGAGGTGGAGATGAACGCCTCCTGGAAGTCAGCCGTCAGGCGTGGGGTAAAGGCAAGTTCGACCCGCCGTCCCTCCATGTATCGCCGTGTACCCATATCCTTAAACGTCGCGACGAACTGGGTGAACTGGTAGTCTCGGCCCAGGCGAGGGCCGAGACTGAAGGGGAACGTAAGCTGAATCTGGTCCATTGGGGGAGCGTTATCCGAGATCATGGTCGCGCCTCGGTAGCCCGATCCCCAGCGGTTGGGGATGCGGCCCAGGCTCAGGGTCAGGCCCCGGCCGCCGTCCAGGGCTAAATAAGCCTCGCTCAGAGCGGAAAAATCGTGCGGGCCCTTATCGTTGTCAAAGACGCGCCGCCGGTCCTCGAACCAGTTAGAGGCGGACACGCCATAGCGCAGGTTGGAACCCAGACTGCCCTGAGCCGTCGCGCGGTAGACGCCGATCCCGCCCGACCCCGGCTGATGGTCCCCGCCGGCTCGGACACGCAGTTCGGGCTGCACATAACCGCTGAAGGAAGACGTGCCAGGCGGTGTTGCGGCGACCGATAGGTCCGCGCCGTCCCGGTCCGTCTCGGCTCGCAAGTCCCGGAGCGCCTCATGCAGGGCGGTGTTCGCCGCGCTATCCTTCTCCACGCGGGCGAGCCGGCTGGCTTCGTTCGTCACCAGGCGCTCCAGCAGCCGGGCAAGCTGACCGCGCGTATAAAGCGGCTCCCCGAGAAAATCTTCGGGCGTGTTGTCCGCCCCAAACGCATCCGCCCGTGCCAGGCTCGCGAACGAGTCCAGCAAGACGCTGCCGCGCGGCACGATGTCGGTAGACGCGGAGAACGCCGGAAGGCTCTGGCCTAACGCCAGGGCCAGGGAAAGGGCAAAGAGGGGGAGTGCTTTTTTCATAGGCGTGAGCATTGTACCAGACGCTGGGGGGCGTGTCAACGCCGAACGGATTATAGGTTATAATAGGAGTGTAGGACGAGACGACGGAGGAAAAGCCATGCTCAGACAGGAACCTCAAGAAGAGACGGCTACGACAACCCCGCCTGCCGC
>JAYTRQ010000097.1:0-2242 GCA_043746125.1 Armatimonadota bacterium
CGGGCAGACCAGCCCGCTCACCGTCACGTTCGCCTGGAAGCCCGCGCAAGGGCAGACCCTCCTGACCGACCCGCCCCCCACCGCCGCCATTGTCTACCAGGATTGCAGTGCCTCCTGCCACACCAACATCAACTACGGTCCCGTCACCGGCTCCTGCGCGGACGGGCTAGGCGGGAGCGCCTCCATAGTGCCCCCGGCCACGGGCACCAGCACTCACAGCGTCAAGTACGTGGCTGGGACGGTGGCGGGGGATGGCGGCGTGAGTGTGCCCGGTATCTCTCCGAACGTGGTCTACACCGTCGGCAGCGGCACGGGCGTCGGCTCCAGGAGCAACGGCAACGCGCTCGTCATCTACAACCCGACCGCCACCCCTGTCTACCTCAACCTGACCGGGACGACGCTGGACGCGAGCAAGCAGGACAACATCCTGGTCGGGCAGGGGTGCGGGGCCAGCATCAGCGGCCTGCCTGCCTTCGCGACAGCGACAGGCAACAAGACTGTCTATACTTGGTCAGTTGACGGCACCAAGTTCCAGAGCTGGAACGGAGACTCTGGAACGGTTCCCGTTTCTGCTGTCATGGGCCTTGGCGCGACAAATCAGTCAACAGCGCACTGGTTCTGGGCCGATACTGCCGGTCCGAAAGCCGTGACCTGTACGGTGACGGTGACGCCGCCCGCCGGTCAGGGCAATGCCTTCACGGTGATGGTGAAGAAGTCGGTCAACCTGGAAGTGCCGAACTGGACAGCGAACAATACCGTCGGTGCTGGGTACATCGGCATTGACAACGGTGTGACCAGCATTTTCGCCGGCCCAACGGCAACCACTATAAGTAACGGCTATCAAAACGGCTCAAACTGGCATACTCTCGTTCCCATACCGCCGGACTTCACCGGCACCGGCCAGTGGCAGTACGCGCAGATCGTGTCGTCGGGGGAATATGAGACGCCGGTCGGCGGCACACAGAAACAATCCACGCAAACGGGCCTGACGGGGCTGGACGACGTGTTCCCGCATGGAGTAGTCCACGACACTGGTGGCAGTTTCGTGACCGATGTAGACTCGCCTAACTTCCCGGTTCTCGACACTTACTCCGCCGTCGGGTTGAAGGACGCCTTCGCCACCTATCTAATGTTCCAGCCACCTCTCGCACCGTCCGCCCCGACGAGCGGCCCGCAATGGGTCCAGTGGGTTTGCCTAGCGGAGAGCAGCTGGAACACCGGCCTCAGTGCATCAAGGCCGGGCAGCGGACTTTGGAAGGACTTCCCCGCAACCCAGACCATCGGGGTTGTCGGCCTCATCCACGACTTCCAGCCTTTCACCACACACCCGCATTGGGACGTCAGGATCAGCAACACCACCGTTTTTCCGTGACGACCTCACCAGGAGATCAACCCATGAAATCTCTAACCATCTTTCTCGCCCTGACCGCCGCAACTCTGGCTCTGCCCGGCACGGCGCAAAGCAAAGCCGTTCGCCATAATCCGCGTGGCTTCCCTAATTCGCCGGAACTACTGGCGCGGCTCGCGCTCGAAGGCGAACTGAGGAGCGCAGGAATGAAAGCCCTCAAGAATGGGAACTTTACCTCCGCCGAGGCCGATTTCCGCAGAAGCATCGAAGCCGACTCCTTGTCCCCCAGCTATTACGGTCTAGGCCAGGCCCTTGCGGGCCAGGGGCGGACGGCGGAGGCGATTGAAGCATACCGGGCACGCATCTATGGCCCACCCTATACCGTGTCCGTCCTGACTGACATCCCCGTACATGGACTGATTAACCCGGACGTGCGCGAGTGTCCCGGCGCGGCGGGGGCGGAAGCCTGGATGCAGTATGCCTTGCTCCTCAGTCAGACCGGCCAATCGGAGGAGGCCGTGATCGTCTACACGAAGGCACTTCCGCAGGTGCCGGCTGTGGACGAGACGACCATCCATCGCTTCCCGGACGCCGCCACGCTGACGCCCACAGAGTTCCAGGCGTCGGTGCATGTCGCTCTTGGCTTGTGCGCTTCGTTCGGCATGGACACTTTCGAAGAGAATGCGGCCAGAGCCATGCGTGAGTATAACGCGGCGCGGCAGATACAGCCAGAGTCGGCTTTGACGAACTACTATTACGGCTACGGCTGGCAGCGACTCAGCCCGCCTGAGCGGAGCAGGTTCGGCACCGAGCAGCAGGCCAAGGCCGCCTTGTTGAAAGCCGTCAAGGTCGGCAAGGGGGACGTCAAGAAGGCCGCGCAGAAGGCGTTGATGG
>JAYTRQ010000098.1:0-7114 GCA_043746125.1 Armatimonadota bacterium
CAGGGCACCAACTACGCGAAGTTCTACGACCTCGCTCGGTCCTCTGGCGCAGATGGGATCGTCTGGTGGTGGTATCCGGGCGGCATTCGTGTCGGCGAGAACAGCGACTTTGGCCTGATCAATCCTGACGGGACCGACCGCCCCGCCACCGCCGTCGTCCGCCGCGAAGGCCCGCGCTTTCTCGCCGCTCCCCCGCCGCCCGCCCCGGACATTTGGCTGGACTACGACCGCGACCAGCACCCGGATGGAGCCATCGGCATCTTCCGAGGCCTGAAAGCCGCCTTTGCCGACGCCCTCACGCGGGGCCAGCATCCGGGCCTGCAGGCAAAAATGCCCTGACGAGGTACATTCAGACCACCATGAAAACATCCCTCCGGAACGCAGCAATCGCCGGGAGTCTGCTAGCTCTACTTCCCATCCCAAGCCCGGCGGAAGACCTCGCGGGCCGGAATGCTTCTGACGGCCTGCACGATCCGGGTCGGGCTGTAGGTCGGGACCGACTGCATCAGGAAATGCATGTGGTCGCGGTCGGCCCCGATCTCAAGGAACGCAATCTCGTGGCGGGCCGCGATCTCAAGGCAGGTCTCCCGCGACGCTTCGTCCAGCTCGGCGGTGAAGACCGCCCGGTGGTACTTGGACGGGCACACCGCGTGGTACAGCAGGACGGAGACGTTGTGGCTCTTGTGGGTGAAGGTGCTCATGCTCCACGATAGCACAGATGGTCCCGGCGAAGCAAGCTTCGGGGCATTAAACCCCAAAAGAGTGACAATTCCCCAGCCCTAAAGGGCGGGGCTTCTTAGCAGTCTACGCTGCTACTCTGTATTGCCCTACAGAGAGTATGTTGATGGCGGCGTTCGTGTCCCTGTCCAGAGACAAGCCGCACATTGGGCAATCGTATTGCCTCTGGGAAAGCGGCTTCTTGGCAATGTGTCCACACACGCTACACGTTTGACTCGTGTAGGCAGGATTGACTTCGGCGTATCTCCGAGCGGCTCTTGCAGCCTTCTGGGAAAGTACGTTCCGAAACATTGACCAGGAAGCATCGGAGATAGATTTTGCAAGGCAGTGGTTCTTGACCATGCCCTTGACGTTGAGTTTTTCAACGGCGATTACGCCGTAACGGTTGACGATTCTGCGGGCGGTCTGGTGAACGAAGTTATGGCGACGGTTGCGAACCCTCTCATGGATACGGGAGACAACCTTTTTGGCCTTCCGTCGTTTTCGGGAGCCGCGAACCTACTTTGCCAACTTCCGCTGTGCTTTGGCAAGGGCCTTCTCATCACGGCGGAAGAAGTGCGGATTGGCGACGTTATCCCCATTGGATAAAGATGCAAAGGTTCTCAGTCCAACGTCAATGCCGACTTCCTTAGCAGACGGAGACAGGAGTTCGGGAGCGGCTTCGCAGGAGAGGCAGACGTACCATTTATGGCGGACACGGCGAATGGTACAAGTCTTGATGTCGCCGTCAATGGGGCGGTGCTGATGAATGGGGACATCACCGATTTTGGACAAGCGGATTTTGCCCTGATAGAAGCCAAAGCCACTCTGTGGGTAGGTGAACGAGTCGTACCCGTCACCTTTGATGCGGGGAAAGCCTGGCGTTTCTCCTGCCTTAACCCTACGGAAAAAGGCGTCAAAAGCAAGGTCAACGCGGACGGCGACGTTCTGCAAGACTTGGCTATAGACATCGGTTAATTCCGCATGTTCTTGTTTCCACTTGGGGAACGCGGCCTGCTGCTCTACTTTGGACGGCGACTTGCCAAATACGTCGTAGTCGTGCTTTCGCCAGTTCAGGAGGCTGTTGTAGGCTTGGCGGCAGGTTTCCAGCGTCTTTGTCAGAGCCGTCTCTTGCGCCTTTGTCGGATAGGCGCGAAAAACATAGGCAAGCCTGTATTCAGATGTGCTTTTGGTTTTCAATATACTGTTTGACGACACAAAGGGGTGCGCCGCCCACGGTGATGCAGCAATATGAGTTCGTCCAGAGCGACGGTAGGCGGCTCGTGAGAATAGGAAACTCCTGCCGCAGATAGCGAGACGAACGGCCTTTGGCGAGTTTGACGAACTTGGATTAGCATTCGCTGAGAGCTAATAGGTTGCATTGTCAGTAATACGACACTAGCTCAATTATCACAGAAGGGGTTGGGATGTGTCAAGGGCGTGAGGCAAATACTCGGTCAAAAGCGGTTTTTTTGTGCAACCTGTTTACATGTGGTCATGGCTGGAGGCAATCAGTATCCATTCAGACCCCGAACTACCCGATTTTATTGTCGCGCTCCAAGCGTTTCCACCGAGACTGGGCCAAGTAACCCCGACATCTCCAGTGGGGTTTTAGGCTGGTAGTTATTGCCAGTTGTAGAAGTCAGCCTCTCCGACTGAGGCTTACCCGAGTCGCCGATCAGTCGGTTGATCCACAGATTTGCCACAGTAATTTCCAGATGATTGCCGGTGGGTCGCAGAACGCCCTCGGGGATAGGCAGCCGCCACGGATCGCACCAGGCAATCCCAAGGTCCCGGCCATTCAGCCGAACCGATGCCATGTTTTTGACCACGCCAAGAGCCAGGGCGAATCGCCCCACGGGAATCGTTCCCGGCTGCAGATCAAAAGAGGTTGTGTAAGTGGCCTTCCCGGAATAATACTTAATCCCCTGCTCCGGGCGCTTACTCCAGTCGTCAAGTGCTGCGAAATTCACGGAGGCCGGCCCGCCCCATCGAGGGTCGAACGCCACGGCCCAAGGACCTGGGACGGTCAGTACCGCACGCTGCGGGGCAAAGTTAGCTTCATGGATATTAGTATGGGCAGTCAGCGGCTTACGGAACACGACGAAGCCGCTCTCAAAAGGCGCCAGCTGCAGCCGGAGGGTGGTAAGCCCATTCGCGGATGAACTCCTGGGAAGATCACTGATCTCCCCTGTCAGCGCGTTCCACCACTCCGGCTGGCGGCCGGCCGTCCGAAAGGTGCAGGCGGGCGTGATCGACTGAGCGCCAGCATTGGCAACGAAGTACAAGTCTCCGTCGCTGAGGCGACGGTGGATATAGCGCATTGGTGAGTCCGCCGAAAAATCGGGGGCGACACCCAGGTGCTTCAGGAGACCGGCCGTTACCAAATAAGGCGGGTAGAGCGCCTTTGTGCTGGTATTCAAAGACCAGGGAGCCATATCACTTGCACCCAACTCCATTGCCGGGCTGAATGGTCCATCCGTCAAAAGGGACGCCTTCCAGGTCGCCCCGGTAAAGGACCTCTGCACAGTGCCATCCGTAAGTGACACGGCGAATGCCCCAATCAAGCCCGCCGGGTTGGGCGAATCGCCCGTATTTACAGCGGTGATGCGGATGTCATTAGGGCCAGGCTTCAGCCAGGGTGTCATCTCCAGGGTGCCCACAATGTGGAAGTTATCGCCACCACCAACCCGGTGGCCGTTGACGAAAAGCGTATAGGCATTGTCGGCCGTTATTGACGCGATGCCAGACTTTAGCATGCGGCCTGGCCCCAGCGTAATGGTCGTTCGGAAGTAGCGGGTTCCCGGCGGCGCGCTGCTCGCAGGATTGCCCTCCGGAAACCATATCCATCTGGCTTGGCTCATCTGCACGTCTGAGTTACTCATTGCGATGGACGGAAGCAGAACCTGGCCCTCCCCGAAGGTACGCATGGAAGCATAGGGGGACTGTCCCCAGAGCCGCACGGACAGGGCACGCACCTGGGCATCACAGGCAGGAAACCCTATGAGGCTCGGAGACTTGTGCGGAGGCGCACCGACGATCGTTGCTCCCGCAGCGACGAGCTGCGTGATCTTGCGCAGCAGGCCGGGCGTCATCGTCTCCCAGGCAGGGAGGACCAGCAGTCGGTAGCTCATGCCGCCGGGGAATACGATACGGCCACCTCGCACGAAGGCGTTCGCAAGCAGGTTCTCTGGGGAACAGCCATCGAAGCTGTAGCCCTTCCGATCCGGCAGGCCGTCCGTGAGGGCGGAGGGGGGCGGGGTAAAGACCTGCGGGGCGCCCTCTGGGGTCAGATACAGGATATCCGCCACCGGCATGCCCTGGCGCAGCATTTCGCTGCACCGGGAGATGTAGGTGTGGAAGGCCGGTACCAGGTCCCACCACGTCTGCGTCCGCTCCCAGTGAACTCCGTAGGGGCCCATCGTCATGCCGGGAGACTTGTCGAGTTCTGGCTGAGGCTGGTAGCGGTGGATGATGAACTTGTTGATGCCGGTGCAGAGCGCCCAGTCGAGCTGCTCCTTCATCGAGCCGGGATATTCATGCCAGTCCTCACCAGGAGCGGCGGTGAAGGACTCGGCTCCGATCACGCGGCGACCGTTCGTATGCCCCACGGAGACAGCTTCGATGCAGCTGAACTCCGACGAAATCTGCCGTCTATGAGACCAGAATTCACCCATCGGCAGATCCGCCGCACTGCCGAGGTCGAGGTCTGCGGAAGGGTTGAGATCATAAGGCTCAATTGACAGGGTCAGCCCATGTTGATGGGCATATTCGGCCAGGGGGCGGGCATGGTTGTTCACGACCAGGTCGGAGTCGGTCTGACGCAGGTCCCAGAGGAACCGCTCTGATCGCTCCAGGCTGCCAACGACAATACCGGTCATGGCCGGCAGGTATGGCAGTGGATCGTAGCCGCAGCGCAAAATAAACTCTTCCCGGAACCCTGCTGACCAGTTCTGCGACCCCATCTCCCAGCTGTCGAAGTGGAGCATAGTCAGGCCGCTGTCGCCCACGCGGTAGGCCGGACCGGCCTTCTGGATCAGCGGCTCGGTGAAAGCCTTTAAATGGGCGGCCAGTGCGGCCCGGCTAAATTTGTCACTCTCGAAGCCAAGCCCTGCCGCCGGAGCGGGGCGTGTCGTCTGCCCTGTGGTCGTGCGCCCGAAGCGCATGATCGTCCAGTTCCCGGCAGGGACATTCCAGGTTAGCTGACCGTTCGGGGCGAGGCGACCGGTCAGGTCAATAACGCTCCCCGGCGGGACGGTCTGGTCAGCGGGGACACGGTCGGAATCTGCCGGGGCGGCAATCCGGGGCGAGGCACCCATAGAGGAGTAGGAGGAGCGGTAATAAAGTGCCTTCGCGTCTGCATCCGCGATCCGCGCGCTCCCGACGGGCGTCGGGAAGGCGATCAGGACTGTATCCCGGTAGTAGTCAAGCCATTTCTGATGCAGATCGGGTGTCAGCGTCCCCTCTCCGAAAAAGGGGAGGCGCGGCTGAGGGCGCGGCAAGACGCCGCTGAAATGTGAAGGGCCGATAACCGCCGTCGTGCTCGCCACTAAGTGCTGCATCGAGAGCTCCGGGGTGACCCAGGGACCTCCAGTCCCACACCATCCTGGCCCGCTGCCAAGGGCGATCTGCAGGTCCAGGCGTTTCGCTTCGGAGACGGCATAGACGAAAAGCTGCTGCCATTCGGGACTCATGAACGCGACGGGACCGCGCGGGATGCCGAGATCCACATTCAGGAAAATCGCCCCCCCTATCCCCGCCTTCTTCATCGCTTCGAGGTCTGCATGGATGCCCACACGCGTCAGGTTGCCGTCCATAACGTACCAGTACACCCACGGACGCACGGCGGCCAGCGGCGCGGCGAAGTTTTGCTGCAAAGTGTCGGCCCGTGCTGGTGTCAGGGCGACGAGACTGAACAGGGCAATTGCCGGCAGGAACAGTAGCAGGCCTCGTAAACGGAGATTAAGATTTTTCATGCTTGGGGTTTTCATCTTTGGAATGCATAGATTGGAGCAAGTTGAGAGGAGGCTGAGACGGCTGAAGTGTTCGCATCCGCCCAGTGACTGGCACTCACGGCGTGAGATAGTCCATGATCTTTGGCAGCTTATCGCGGGTGATAATCCGTTCGTGATTATAGGCACGAATGAGTGCATCCCGCTCACGGTTGGTCAGATGGCCTGTGTGCCAGAGCATCCACTAGGACCAGGTGACGTTTTTCTCGAAGCATTCGTCCGGGGCCGGGATCATGCCGCATTCGTGGTAAGGGATAGGAACTGTCTCGCCAAAGAGCGCTTTCACCTGATTGAGCAGGGCCTCTTGAGTGCCGGTTCCATAACTATCGGGGGTAGTGGCTTATTCAGTATTGTTGCCTATCATCTTTGACCGGTTGTAGTCATGGACGAACAGCAGCAAGCTGACCTTGTGCCTCCGGCCACTCTTGCTGAAGGAGAGCGGCTGACGCACGAACCGGGCCAGGCGCTACCGCAGCGTGTTATTCCAGCGCTCTCGGTGGTTGGTCTGCCCGCTCTCCTTACCGCCGGGACAATGCTGGTCCTCCGGGATCACCTTACCGTAGGCGGCCCAGAAGTCGGTGAAGCACAGCAGCCGCCGGTAAGACCGGGGGATGCGCTGCTACAGGCAGCGGCAGGTCACTTCACTCTGGTCGCCCACGGCAGAGGCCACGATCTGGCGTGTCCGGCGGCAGAGCGCCAGCCAGACCCACTTCTTGTTCGTGCGCTGATGCACGAACGACCAGAGTTCGTCCAGCTCCAGCACGTCGCCTTCAACCGCCAGACGCAACGTCTGCTCCAGAGGCGGGAGTGTTCTGGCTTTTTTTAGCCACTCGCCCAGTGTCTTGCGGCTGATGCCGAAGACGCGGCTGATACCGCGCATGGAGGACCGTTCTTGATGAGTGGCCAGGACCTGGCTCTTGAAGTCCTCGCCATAACTGCGGTCATCTTGGGCCTTTTGGAAGGTGGAGTGGCAGTCACGGCAGAGGTAGCGCTGAACGCGGCGTCTGTCGCGTCCATGCTTGATGACATTCTGGCTCTGGCAGTGGCGGCAGTGGAGGGCTTCAAGGACTGTGCAGCCAGTTTACCACAACAACACTGAATATACTACTACCGGCTGTGTCATATGGGACCTCACATCGGCTCGAAGCCCGTTCCCGGTTGATATGGGCTTTCACCGTCCAAGCAATAGCAGGCGAGAAGAAAAAGGCGTTCGTAAGAGACTGTATAGAAAGGTCAGGCCGGTGCCAGCCGCCTGACCATTAGGGCACTCATGGCGATTTGGATGAGCGCCTCGCTCGACTGGGGCAGTTCCTCGTAATCCTTGCTCAAGCGCCGCTGCTTGCCAAGCCACGCGAACGTGCGCTCCACCACCCAGCGGCGCGGCA
>JAYTRQ010000099.1:0-7111 GCA_043746125.1 Armatimonadota bacterium
GTGGGCAGGATCGGGACGCCCAGAATGGCGGCGGACTGGACCAGCAGGCGGACGTTGTCTGTCAGCCGCTCGCGGTCGTGGATGCCGCGCAGGAACGGCTCCTGCATGTCCACGACGACCAGCAGGGTGTCTTCTCGGCACAGCACATGGGGGTGGCGGGCGTGGGGCATGGCGGGATCTCAGGTGCGGGCGGGCGAGGCGCAGGAGGCGCGGGTAACGAGCCGGCCGGGCAGGCTGATGTCCCGCTCTGTGACGGCCTCGGAGGACTTGGCATCGTGCAGTTGGTAGAGGGCGGCGACGGCGGCTTTGGCGATGGCGGGCGCGGGCTGGCGAATGACGGTCAGCGGCGGCGTCAGCGCCTCCGCCATGCGGGGCGTGTCGCCGAAGCCCACGAGGGAGACGTCCTGTGGGACACGCCTGCCGATCTCAGCGAGGGTCTGGGCAGCGACGGCGGCGACGTTCTCGTCGTGGCAGACCACGGCGGTCGGGCAGACGCCAGTGGAGGTGCCCGGACCGAAGGAGCTGAGCAGGACGCGCCGGATCTGGTCGCGCTCGCCCAATGTCTTCATCGTGTCGTAAGGCTGTAGGAGGATGCCTTCCGGAGTTCCGCCCTGCCCTGCCCAAGCGGCTTGCAGGCCCAGGAGTCGCTGGCGGGTGACGCGGGGGACGCCGACGGGGGCGAGCAATGAGATTCGGCGGTGGCCCAGGCCCCACAGGTAGTCGCCTAAAAGGTGCCCGGCGGCGTGGTTATCGAGATGGACCTGGACGAGTTCACGGGGGGGGTTATCGGTCTCTCCAATCATCACGCAGGGGATGCTGGCCGTAGCTGCCTCGCGGGGCAGAAGCGAGGAGGAGAGGAGAACCGTCCCCATGATGCCGAGTGCGTCGAGGCGCGGCAGATCGTTGGCGGTGAGTAGGCGGAGGCCGAAATCGTCTTCGGCCTCCGCGCCCTGTTCCTGGGCATAGTCGCGCAGGGCGACTTGCAGGTTCTGGACCAGAAACGCGCTGTAAGGGCTGTATTCGGGGTCCCAGACGCCGATAAACTGCTCCGTATGCTGGCGGCGCAGGCGGCGGCTGCCCCGAGGGCGTCCGGCCCGGACGGGCGTGTAGTTGAGCATTTCGGCGACTTGAATGACTTTACGCCGGGTGCTGTCGCTGACGAACGTGCCGTTGTCGCGGCCGCTGAGGACCGTGGAAACGACGCTGGCGGAGACTCCGGTCCGCTCGGCAATGTCTTTCAGAGTGACCGCCATAGTTAACCGTTATTATACACGGTTTGCCACCGAATCCCACTACAGTTTTCCTAATGCCTTCAGGCTATCTACAGTACTCTGGACTTTGGCGGCCGATTCTTTGATGCCAGCAAGCTCCGTCTCGGTGAGCGGGGCGAGCACCATCAGGTCGTAAACGGCCTCCGCACCGCCCGCGCCAAGCAGAGTCGGGGCGCCAAAGTAGAGGCCATGGACGCCGTACTGGCCGTCCAAGAGAACCGTACAGGCCAGAATGCGCTTGCGGTCGAGAAGGACGGCCTCCACCATCTCGGCGGTCGCCACGCCGGGCGCGTACCAGGCACTGGTACCGATGAGGTTGGTGAGAATGCCGCCGCCCTGGCGGGTGTCGTCTTCGATCTTCTGGAGCTGCTCGTTGGTCAGCTTGCCCAGGCCGACCCACTGCTGGATGGGGATGCCGCCGACCGTGGTCAGGCTGCGGACGGGGACCATCTGGTCGCCGTGTCCGCCGAGGACGTACGCCTGGACATCCTCGACCGAGACTCCGACGGCCTGGGCGATATAGTTGCGATAGCGGGTGCTGTCCAGGACGCCTGCCTGGCCGATGACGCGCTCGGAGGGCAGGCCGGTGGCCTTGAGGGCGACGTGGCACATGGCGTCGAGGGGGTTGGAGACGACGACGTAGACCGCCTCGGGGCTGTGCGCGACGGCCTGCCCGGCAACGCTCTGCACGATGTCGGCATTGACGGCCAGCAGGTCCTCGCGGGACATGCCGGGCGTCCGGGGCCGGCCCGACGTGATGACGACGACGTCGCTGGCGGCCGTGTCGGCGTAGTCCGACGTGCCTTGGAGGCGCCCGTCATAGCCGACGATGGGGGCGACCTGGTTCAAGTCCAGGGCCTTGCCCTGGGCCATCGAGCCGGTCTTGCGGGGCCGCTCCAGCGTGAGGTCGTCGGGCAGGTCCAGCAGGACGACGTCAGCGTAGCCCTGCTGTGCGACGTGGAATGCCACGGTCGCGCCGACGTTGCCCGCGCCGATGACGGACACTTTTTTTCTTCCAGAAGCCATTTAAGTGTGTTCTCTCTTTACGTTGGGGTTGATGTTAGGTCAAGGAAGCAAAAGTGCGGCCGCGACCGGCTTGGGTGCGGCCAGCGGCTGAATGATCTCGCCGGTCTTGTGAACCGTTCTCAGGCGGTAGCCGAACCCGTGCGGCTGTGTCTCGTCGGGTTCCGGCTGCCGGAAGATTTCGACTTGGGCGGGCTGCTCGTTAATGTTGATGATCCAGTAGTCTTGGACGCCCGCGCTGGCGTACAGGCTGGCTTTGCCGCGCCGGTCGTAGGGCAGCGTCGAGTCGGACACTTCCACAATCAAAGCCGCTTCCGTGAACCCACGGCTGAAGTATTCTTCCAGCGTCCCCCGGATGAGAGCGATGTCCGGCTCCGGGTCCGTCGCCTGCCCGATGTCGAAGGGGCACTGCGGGCTGACGAAGAAGCCGGGGCCGAACACAGTCTCTAGGACCTTGCTTGCCCTGATAAGCACGCTCCGATGTAAAAGCCCCATTGCGGGCATGGCGAGTATCTCCCCTTCCACGAGGATGGCACGACGACCTTCGAACAAGCCCGCATCGCCCATCTTGTAGAACTGCTCGCGCGTCCAGCGGTACGGCTGGGGAGTCCACTCTGCTTCGGCGGCCTGCTCCGGCATGATATGTGTCGGCGCTACCAGTTCGCGTTCGGCGATAGCCACGGCTTAACCCTCCTGTCTCAACACCGTCCTCATTCCGTCACTCCCTCAACTTGCCTTAATGCTTGGAGAAAGGCACGCTGCGGTTCTGTGAACTGAGCATGATGGACACGAACCGCATGAACCTGAGTCTCATACAGCCCCAGCTTCCGCATTTCCGCCAGGTCTGCTGATGGATTCCCCAAGCGGTAAAGTATCTCTGTGAACCGCACGTCGCATTGCAGACAAGGCCCGAAGTGACGCAGTGGCATGGACCAGCGGAAAGCCATCCCACGCCGCCGCGACCGGTCGCGCAGCTTATCCTGTGCGCGGTAAGGAGAGATGCGCCCTGCCGTCATCCGGGACAGCATCCCATTCTTGGCGAGCGCCAGCAAGTCCGGGAGGCTGTCAAAGAGCCACAAGCATCGAGCATTTTCTTCGATTTGATTCCCGGCAACCCTACCCCGCCTGCATCTTGGCGATGATGGCGTCGGCCATCTCTTTGGTGCCGACGGCCATAGGATCGTTGCGGTCCGGCTTCATGTCGTAGGTGACATCCTTACCTTCAGCCATGACGTCCGAGACGGCTTTCTCCAGGCGGGCGGCGGCGACGTCTTCCTTGAGATACTTGAGCATCAACAGGCCGCTCAGAATCAGAGCCGTGGGGTTGACCTTGTTCTGGTTTTTGTACTTAGGGGCGGAGCCGTGGGTGGCTTCAAACAGAGCCGTATCCACGCCGATGTTCGCGCCGGGCGCGACGCCCAGACCGCCGACCAGCCCAGCGCAGAGGTCGGAGAGGATGTCACCGTACAGGTTCTCCATCACCAAGACATCGTAGTTCTCGGGCTTCTGGACGAGCTGCATGCACATGGCGTCTACAAGCCACTCATCGTACTCGACGCGGCCCTCGTAGTCTTTGGCGACCTCACGGGCCATTTCGTAGAAGAGGCCATCCGTGTACTTCATGATGTTAGCCTTGGCGACGGCCGTGACCTTCTTGCGGCCGTTCTCGATGGCGTAGTCGAACGCAGCCTTGACGATCCGGCGGCTGCCGGTGCGGGAGATGGGCTTGATGGAGATCGCCGAGTCCTCCCGGATCTTGCCGCCCGCCATGCCGATGATCTGGGCGGCTTCGGCACTGTCCACGCGGTACTCGACGCCCGCGTACAGGTCCTCGCTGTTCTCGCGAACGATCACCAAATCAACGTCGGTGTAGCGGGACCGGACGCCCTTGTAGGACTTGCAGGGGCGGATGCAGGCGTACAGGTCCAGTTCCTTGCGGAGCGCGACGTTGACGCTGCGGAATCCGGTCCCGATGGGTGTGGTGATGGGGCCTTTGAGGGCCACTTTATTTTTGCGGATGGACGCCAGGACGTTGTCCGGCAGGGGTGTCCCAGCCGTCTCCATGATGTCCACGCCGGCCTCGACGACGTCCCAGTTGAACTGGACTCCGGTGCCTTCCAGGACGCGCCGGGTCGCCTCGACGAGTTCGGGTCCGGTGCCGTCGCCACGAATCAGAGTCACGTTATACGCCAATGTGAAGTCCTCCACTGTGGGAAAATAGGTGGGCTAAGTATAGGCGTTTCGGTGGGGGTTTGTCAAGCAGAGAGCGGACGGGGGCTAGCCGACGGCCGGGAAGGCGGCGTGGTCCAGGGGGCAGCCCGGCGTCAGGCCCAGCGGGTCGGTAACGACGTGGGGGGCGCCGGTGTAGAGGGTGTCGCGATCCATGAAGATGACGACGTGGGCGACGCGCGGGTCGTCGGTGAGGTTCGGGGTTGCCATGTGGGCGCAGCGGCCGTGGTGGAAGGTGCAGTCGCCGGCCTTGAGCGGGACGGTGACGCGCTCGGACCAGATCAGATCGGGCGCGAGGGCGAACAGGCTGCGCGAGTCGGCCAGGTTCTGGGCGGGCAGGTCCATGCGAAGTTGTGAGCCGGGCAGGAAGGTCATGCAGCCCTTTTCGACGGGGACGTCACAGAGGGCGATCCAGCAGGAGATCGGGCACGTGGACTCGGCGTGAGGCCAGTAGGGCTGGTCCTGATGGAACTCGGTGGCCTTCTGGTTATGCGGGGCTTTGATCAGGATCTGGTCGTGCCACAGGCGCAGGGGGACACCGGCCAGGCGTTCAGCGACCGAGCCGACGCTGGGGTGGAGTGTCAGCGCCTTTAGGACGGGATCGTCCTGCCAGACGTTGACGAGCTGCTGGAAGATGGTGCCGTCGCCCAGCCCTTGTTTGCGGGCGGCGACGGACAGGGCTGCCTCGCGGAAGTGGGCGACTTCTTCGGGCGAGAGGACGGCCGGGACGTGGACGAAGCCGTTCGTCCGGTACGAGTCAATGGCGTCTTGGGTGAGCGTATCGGCGGTGGTCAGGGCGTATTCGATGGGCATGGTATTCGGGCCTCCTCGGTGAGCGATAGGCCATTATAGCAACCTTTGGGCATCCCGCGTTAGTCGGGGACGCGCTTTCTGCTAGCACGATCTTGACATCGGGCGCGTTTCCAGGGACAATGGGCGCATGACTGATGGTCCGCAGCGGCGCATCTCGCGCAAAGACGTCTTTCCCGCCGACCGAACGGCCCTCTCAGTGCGGCGGGCGCGAGTGGACGGCGACCACGCACCGCACGACCACGACTTTCTGGAGGTCGCGCTGATCCTCGGCGGGACGGGCAGGCATCTGTCGCCACGCGGCGAACAGGCGTTGGCACCCGGCGACGTGTTCCTGCTGCGGCCCGGCGCGTGGCACACCTACCGCGCCTGCGACGGTCTGGAGGTGTACAACTGCTGCTTCGGGCGGGAACTGCTGCACGGCGAACTGGCTGCGTTCAGCGAGGTCCCAGCCCTGCATTACCTGTTCTGGGCCGGGCCACTGTCGCTGGACGTCCGAGGCCTGATCGCCCTGCACCTGCCGCCCGCCTCCCTAGCGGCCTGTTGCGGGCATTTGGACGCTATTGCCGCCTCGGACGACGACCCAGCGGGGGGGACGCTGGACCGGATTGGCCACCTGCTGCTGTTCCTGGGGCAGTTGGCCCGCTGCCTGGGGCCGGAGTTCCGCGCACCCGACGCCCGGCCCACGCTCCCCCACCCTGCCGTGTCGGAAGGCCGGCGGATGCTGGAAGAGGATTTAGCCCACGCCTGGACGCTGGCCGAACTCGCCTCGCGGCTCTGCATTGACCCGTCGTACCTGTCCCGCCTGTTCCGCGACGGGTTGGGCCTGCCGCCGATGGCCTCTCTGGCCCGGTGCCGGGCGGAGCGGGCGGCTCGCCTGCTGGTGCGGACGGACGCGGGCGTCGGCGAGGTCGGGGAGCAGGTGGGCTGGCCTGACCCCAACTATTTCGCCCGCCGCTTCCGCGCCGCCTTCGGAATGAGTGCGACCGCCTACCGCGCCCGCTTCGCCCAGCCTGCGCCTCTGGTGTCAGGGACGGATGAGGTACAATCGCCGGAAGACGGATGACATCCGAAACCGAAACCGAAAGAGCCACGGCCGCGCGACTATCGCAACCGGGAACACTATTCCAGATTGCCGGGCAAGCCGGACATCGTGCTCGTCATGCTGCGGATCGCGATCTTCTGTGACGGCGACTTCTGGCACGGGCGCGACGGGGAGAACTGAAAGCACGACTTCCAGGCCAACGCGGACGTGTGGGTCGCCAAGATCGAGCGGACGATGGAGCGGGACCGGGAGGGGACGTGGCGGCTGACGGCGGAAGGCTGGACCGTGCTGTGATTCTGGGGGTTGGACATCCAGAGGGATATAAAGAGCGGCTTAGTAGCGGCTGATGGGGCGGCTTCACATAGGGTAGATTTATGTACGGACTAAGTCTGTTTTCAGGCGCGGGCATTGGCGACGTCGGATGGCGGGCGGCGGGCGTTGAGACGGTGGCGCTGTGCGAAATCGAGCAGGACCGGGCGGCCCTGGCGGCCCGGAACTTCCCCGAGGCCCGCCTGTTCGCGTCCGACATCTCTCAGGTGAAGGAGGAACTGGTCGCTTCCGTCCGGGAGCGCCTGCGGGAAGTGAGCGACGAGTTGTTCCTGATCTCCTGCACAGCCCCGTGTCAGGGAATGTCAAAGAACGGGCAGGGCACGCTCCTGCGTAACGCGCGGGAAGGCAGACGGCCCTTGCTGGACCCGCGCAACCGCCTGATTCTGCCTGCTCTGGAGGTCAT
>JAYTRQ010000100.1:0-2237 GCA_043746125.1 Armatimonadota bacterium
ACATTCTCCTGTAGCTCCGCCAGAGGCAAATCCAGCAGGGCGGCGACGTGCTTCCGCAACAGTTTGTAGGCCTGGACCCTATCCGCGTCGATGCCAACGGTTTTGGACTCGACGAACGCAACGGCCTGGCATAGGCCGCAGGTCAGTACCAAAATCGGAAACTTGTGGCATAGGCCGCCGTAGATCTTCTGCATCCCCGGATTGTTCTCTCTGAGGACTGCTTGCACGTCGTCCAGTGCCCGCCCAAAATACAGCTGACTGAGTGTCTCGATCGGCATCACTAACCTCCCCCTCCCCCGCGCAGGCGTGCCTGCAACACGCCGCGCCCCACGCTTGCCTTGCCACCTATCTGCAGCGGCGACGCGACGGCCGGCGCGATCAGGTCCCGGAGCGCCTCGTCACCATTCTCCCAGCGCGGAGCGGACACCAGCGGCATTGTGAAAATTGCTTCCGCCGGCACCGACTCCTCGTACCACAGTGCCCCGCCCTGCACCGACTTAGTCTCCTCCTGGATCCTGATGTGCGCGCTCACGTCCGTACCGATCTCCGTCAGGAATGTGAACAGGTCGTCGCTGATCAGCCCGAAACGCGCCTGGAACTCCTCCTGCCAGTCCGGGTCATCGAACACCGCCTGGGCGATTGCTTTGGCGAGCGGATCCAACTTCACCTCGGTGCGAGCGGTCAGGTCCAGGTCCTCCAGGTATGTCTTGCCCGCCTCGGTCAGCTGGTCCGCGCCCGACGCCAGAAGAATACCCCCGGCCGTCGGCGCGGTCCCCGCGCCAGGCAGCGGCTTTAGGCCCGCCGCCTTCGCATCCCGCGCCAGGCGGCGCAGTGCCAGCGGACACGTCACCCAAGCGAACGTCCCTACCAAACTGCGAACTGGGAAGCAGAGCAGGTGGGCGTCGGCGAACCAGAGATTCCCCGCGTTCTCCTCAGCCTTGTCGGTCTCTGGCCCGAACGCCTTCCAGAACAGGTCGCCCTTGCCATTCTGGCCGCAGGTGTCCCGTAGGACGCCCTTAATGCTTGACGCCGGCAGGAACGGCCAGTTCGTCACCTTCTCCCGTATCACCGGCAGATCGATCACGTCTACCGAGTCGCCCGCCCCGACGTGGACCGGGGACAGGGCGTGCAGCCACATCATGCGCGCAGTCATCCGTTGTTCTCCTCTTTCAAACCCGTCCTCTTCCCCCAAGCCTGTCTCACCGCTCACCAGACGCCCGGCAGCGCCAGGCCAAAGCCGTCCGCGTCGTCCGCGACGTCGTCGTTGATCGGCTGTAGGAACAGCGCCGCGATCTGCGCCGCCGTCAGCCCGCCCTCGTCCTCCACATCGAAAAAGTAGACGCTCCCAGCCGGGGCAGCATAGCGCAGCGGCTTGGGCTTCTTTGTCTGCAGGTCCCAGCCGCTTACTGGAACGAACCGGCTCACGGCGGCCCCGACAAGCGTCAGCCGCAGGCCGGGGACGGCCCGCATCTCCCCAGTCAACTGCTGTTCGTGCCAGGGCTTCCAGCCGCCCGCGAACAGCGCGGGCGTGACCAGCTGCAGCCGCAACCGCTTCGCCCCGATTAGCACCGCCGTCAGTTCCGGATAGTCCGCCACCTGCGGCCAAGCCGCGCCGTCCGCCGCCGACACCGTCGCCAGACGCCGCTCCCCACCCAGAGGCAGGAACTGCGGCCCTGCCATCAAAACTTCCGCCCCGCGCAATCGGCACAGCAGTGCCTGTGCGGGTGTCGGCATCGGCTTCGCGGCGGACCCGGGCACCGGGAAGTCGGCGAAACACAGTAGATCCGCGCTGTAGAGCATCCCTGCCTCGCCTGTCTGCCTCCTCTCGTCAATCTTGACAAACGTCCGTGTTTCGGTCGGCATGGGGAGTGCTCCGACCGGTTCGAACTGCGTGGGACGCGAGGCGGACAGCCAGTCCGTCACGCAGCCGAGCGTCCAGAACGTGGGAACATCGCGCTTGGGCTTCCGCTCCTCCGTGACTTCGAGCGGGCGCAGGCCCTCGAACGGCGACAGCGTCCCGGCCCCGTTCGGCACCGCAGACAGCGGGCGCAGGCACATCAAGTCCAGTTTGTCCTCCTCCTGCTCGAAAAAGACCGCGTCACGCGGGGCGGGTACGAGTACCTGCCAGGCACCCGCCCCATCCTGCGTTGCCAGCAGCGGCCCGCGCAGATGCAACGCGCGCGCCCGCTCAGGCCCGTCCGCCTTCCAGTCGAAGTTCAGTGACTCGCCGACATGAG
>JAYTRQ010000101.1:0-2235 GCA_043746125.1 Armatimonadota bacterium
GCGGTTGTCGGCGTCACGGGTCAACGTCCAAAGACGCTCCACGACGAAACGCAGGACGCGGTTAGGCGGGTTGTCGGGCGTGAATTCGTCGAACGTGACGGCGAACAGTTGATGTCGCTCGGGGCGTCGGAGTTGATCCGCCAGACGCCAGCGCCCGCGCAGGGTCGGCGAGGCGTCTTCCTCGCACGGGACGTAACCGCGAATGACGCCGCGCTGCCAGGCGTCCGTGAGGTGGGAAGTGAACAGGTGCGTCAGGATCTCAAACCAATCCGAGCGGCGGCGCAGGAGCGGCGCGAGGGCGTGTTCGCGGATCGGCAGGTCCTGGGCGACGGCCAGCAAGTGCAGCAGGTTCCGGGCGGCTTCGTCTTTGGCGGCGTCCACATGCCGGTAGATTTTGGGGAGGACCTGGACCGTCTCACGGCCCAGGCGGACGACACCGACGTACTGGGTCGCCCGAACGGCGGGGCGACCGTCGCGGGTGAAGACGGGCAGAAGGATATCGTCGCCTTTCGCCCGGTTCAGGCGGGCGAGGGCCGCGCGGCTGTGGTCGTCCCAGGGGAAAGGCTTCGTCTCGTGTTCGAACAGGGTGAGCATTGGAGTCTTACTCGCGGGCGGCGGGGCGAAAGCGGAAAGAGGCGGACGCGGTGGCGTAGGGTCGTTTCGAGCGGTTGAAAACCGCTCGCTAGGCGAGGCACCCTCTGGGTGGAAGAAAAGAGAAGGAAGAAGGGGACGGGTCTTCTCCTCCGTCCGAAGGACGTCTCCCCTAGCAAGCGGTTTTCAACGGCGTTGTTGCATAAACCGGTGAGGCCCCTCTGCGGCGCTCAACCGGCACTGGAAGTGCCGGTCTACACGGAGGAAGTGCCTCCGGCACTCAAGGTCTCGCAGCCCCGGAGGGGCTTTCTCCGAATAGACCGGTGTTTTAACACCGGGTTCGGGGGACGGTGAGCGGGCGACTGCATTTATGCAACAAAGCCGTTTTCAACCGCTCGAAACGCCCCTACGCCAGCGCCAGGTACGGCTCCAGCTCGGCCCGCGTGATCTTGCCCTCACGCAGAATCCGGGCCGGGTCGGTCGTCAGGTCCAAGACGGTGCTGGGCGTTCGGTCGGCCGTCTCGCCGCCGTCCAGCACGAGGTCTATGACCCCATCCAGGTCTTCCAGAACGTCCCGTGCGGACATGGGCGCCCTGCGCCCCGTTAAGTTAGCGGAGGGGCAGACGAGGGGAGCGCCGAAGGCCCGCAACACGCCCAGGGCGACCGCATGATCGGGCATTCGCAGGCCGATGGTGTTTGTGCCGCCCGTCACAGTCAAGGAGACAGAGGGCTGCCGCCAGAAGATCAGCGTCAGCGGGCCGGGGAAGAAGTCAGCCAGGAGGCGACGGGCAGCGGGGGGGACCGACCGGGCCAGGGTCTCCACCTCGGACACGTCAGCGATCTGGACAGGCAGGGCCTGAGAGAACGGGCGCTGCTTGGCGTCGAAGACGCGGGCGACGCTGTCCACGACGAAAGCACTCGCGGCCAGGCCGTAGACGGTCTCGGTAGGATAGGCGACCAGGCCGCCCGTCCGCAGGACGGCTCCCGCGCGTTCGAGGACGTCCGGGTCGGGGGCGAGGGGATTGATGGAAAGCACTTCGGTCATGATAATGTGGAGGCTTTCTGTAGGGGCGCACACACAGGTGCACCTCTACGGGTGCAATACTGCGATCTTATTCCGCAGCTCTTTGACGCCCGGCACGGCCCGCGCGATCTGGTCTATCCGCTCCTTTTGGGCCGGGGACACGACGCTGCCGACGAGCAGCACGACTCCATTATGGGCGGTGGCCGTCAGATATTGGGTGGAGACCGCGCCGTCCTGGTTCAAGGCCGCCAGCACGGCCAGGGCGACGGGATCGTCCGGCTCGAAACCGCGCTGAGAGGCGATGGGCGTGAGATGGACCGGCCGGCCGCCGTAGACACCGGGCTGGCTGTAACTCGGCGACTGGCCCAGTTCCCAGGAGTTGACGGAGGAACGGTTGGTCGGCGTGCCGATGTGATAGACCGGCGTCTGCGTCGGCGGGTCTTGGGCGGAACAGCCGGCGAGGGCCAAAGCGCCAAGCAGGGTGGACAACAGCGTTAGCGGACGTCTAGACATGGTTTGAGAGGGGCCGTTATCAAGGGCGTCGGCCCAGCACAATGCGCCCGATGCCCGCCAGATCGGCCTGCACGCCGACCTCTTCATACCCCAAATCGCGGGCAGCC
>JAYTRQ010000102.1:0-2235 GCA_043746125.1 Armatimonadota bacterium
AACGGGTCCGGCCCGACACTGGGGTTCAGCTTTTTGTGCGGGGAGACGGGCTTTCCCAACCTGTGCATAGAATGAGGATGCGAAGGCAACGGCCTAGCAGCGGTCTTTACAGCAGGTCGGCGCACCGGCGTCACCGCCTGCGCCATACCGCTCCAGCGCAGAAGGCCCGTACCGCAGGAGAGGAGCATGGCGGCGGCGTAGGACATCTTCCGCACCAGTTTCACGTGCAGGGCGCGGAGGCCGACCGGGCAATCCTGGGTCAGCACGGTGCCGTCGGCGCGGGTGTAGAAGCGGACGCACAGGCGGCCTTCCTTCTCTTGGATCAGCGCCTCGGCCTGGGCGCGGGTCATCTCCGAGAGGTTGTAGACATTCTTGCGGCACGATTGGCAGAAGCGGGCCTGGTCGGTGCCGGTCATCTCGTCCCAGTCGGCGTGGCAGGGCGAGGCAATGCGGATCTGTTCCAGCGGGATCATAGGTCGGTCTCCTTTGGCCGGTTAGACCCGGCGACTGCCGCTGGCCTTCAATGTCTCTCGGGTACAATCTTGGGATGATCGCGACCTATGACGAACTGACACCTGCCGCACTCGCGCCACTCGGCCTTGACGATCCAGACCAGGCATGCCGCGTCCTGCAAGGGATGGCCGGGCATGACGTCCCGGATGCGGCCTTTGACCGCTTCCTGTCAGTCATCCTCCGCGCATTAGAGCAGAGCGCGGACCCGGATCGGGCGGTCGCGAACCTGGGACGATGGGGGGAAGCAGTCGGCAGCCGTGCGTCCGCGTATGGCCTGCTGGCAGGCTACCCGACCGCCGCCGCCATGCTGATGACGGTCTTCGCCGCGTCGCAATTCTTCGCCAACCTGCTCATCGGCACGCCCGAGTATCTGGAAGTGCTGACCAACCCGCGCATCCGGGATCGGGGACGGGACGCGGACGCGCTGTGGGCGGACCTGACGCGCCGGGTCGGGATTATGAAGACGCCGAACGCCAAGCGGGACGCCCTGCGCCGCTTCAAGCCATCCGAGATCCTCCGCATCGGCGTCCGTGATCTGCTTGGCTATGCCGACATGCCCGAAACGGCGACGGCCTTGAGCGACTTCGCCGACGTTTGCGTCCGTATGGCCCTGCAAATCTGCGCCGAGGAACGCGGCCTGATCGCGACGCCATTTGCCGTCCTTGCGCTGGGCAAGATGGGCGGTCGGGAGCTTAACTACGCCTCCGACATTGATCTGGTTTTCGTGCATGGCAACGACATGGCCGCGCCCGAGGCGGTCAAGCTGGCGGAGGCCGTGCGGGACACTTTGGCGAAGGCGACAGATGCAGGCTTCGTGTTCCGCGTAGACCTGCGCCTGCGCCCGGAAGGCCGGTTCGGGCCGGTCTCGCGGTCCCTATCCTCGTGCCAGGCCTACTACGAGTCCTGGGCCGAGCCGTGGGAGCGGCAGGCGTTGATGAAGGCCCGCTTCGTGGCGGGAGACCCGGCCGTCGGGGAGGCGTTTGAGCGGATGGCCCAGCCGTTCGTCTACCGGGCACGTGTCGAGGAGCCGTTTGTTGCCAGCATCCAAAGCAACAAACGTCAGATGGAACGGAAGATCGCGCGGGCGGGCGAGGCGGACGTCAACGTGAAAGAGGGCATCGGCGGCATCCGCGACGTCGAGTTCACGGTCCAACTAATGCAGCTTATCGCGGGTGGGGCGAGGCCGAACCTGCGCGGAGGCAACACGCTGAACGCTTTGACGGCACTTACGGATGAGGACCTGCTCACCAAGGAAGAGCGAGACGCTTTGGCCGACTCATACATGTTCCTGCGGACAGTGGAACACCGCCTGCAAATCCGGGATGAGCTGCCCATCCGGGACATCCCACGCGAGCCGGGCGAGCTGCGGCGCTTCGGTCGGCGTCTGGGCTACGCGGACGGAGCGGCGTTTCTTGCCGACTACCGGCGGCACACGGCCCGTGTCCACGCGCTCTTCATGCGCCTCTTTTACGGGCAGGTGCAGGCCGCTGAAACCACCTCTCCCCTCTCCGACTGGGTGCTGGCGCCGGACGACCCGGCCGCCCAGGCGTCGCTGCGGCAGGCGCTGGTTGGCCTCGGCTTTTCGAACACCGAGGCCACTCTAGGATTACTTCGGCGGGACGTCGCCGGGTCGCAGTACGGCGGTATCCCGCCGGACGCGCGGGAGGCTTTCGCGGCCCTCGCTCCCGCCCTGCTGGACGCAGCCGGCGCGACGTCCGACCC
>JAYTRQ010000103.1:0-7098 GCA_043746125.1 Armatimonadota bacterium
CGCGGCTCGGACGGCTTTGGTTACGACCCTCTCTTCCTCTTGCCGGACCTTGGCCGCAGTTTTGCGGAGTTGACGGCCGACGAGAAGAACTCCCGCAGCCATCGCTCCCTTGCCGTCTCGGCCCTGATGCCGATACTTCGACGGACGCTGCTCCCATAATTCTCAAACGCCGAAACCAGCGTTTTACCACACTGTTTGAGCTTTGCGATATCGCGGGTATACCTAAGCAAACTAACGTGAACCCAGTGGCCTCGCGCAAGTTGAAGAGTGACGATCTCGCCCATACGAATAGGATAATTGAGGTATGACTACTGCCGCCACTGCCGCTTTATGGCTTTTCGTTGCCTTCTTCGCAATTGTGACCGTGGCGTTGCTTGGCGTCACAGCATTCGCCTTGACGAAGCTAGTCAAGATTCTTGATACGGTCACGAATAAGCTGGACCCTGTCATCGCGAAGGCATCCGACACCATTGAGACCGTTCAGCGCGTGACAACTCATGTGGGCGAAAAGGCAGACCAGATCTTGACGAAAGGTGAGGCGCTGACGGATAACGTCTCGGACCGTGTGGAGAAGACAGCCGATGTCGTTCAACATGCGGTGACAGAGCCGTTGATTAAATTGAGCAGCCTCATCACCGGCATCTCCAAAGGCTTCTCGGTGTACACAAATACTTCATCGGGGAAAGCCTCTGTGGGTGGAGCGCGGGTTTACAAGGATAACGGAACGAAGAAACGATAAGAAGAACTCGGTTCACTAAGGAGCAATGGTAATGGCAGACGAAGACAAAGGCAAAGCACAAGCGTCGAGCGGGGCAGGTGAGTTCTTGACCGGGCTTCTGCTGGGCGGAGCGATCGGGGCGCTGATGGCGCTCTTGTACGCCCCCCAAGGCGGAGATCAGATGCGAGATCTAATCAAGCAGAAAACCACTGATTCGCTAGACGTCGCAAAGAGCAAGGCGAGTGACCTTTCGGACGCCGCCAAAGCCAAGGCCGCCGAAATTTCCGACATGGCATCTGATGCCGCCGACAGCGCCAAAGCCAAGGCAAACGAGGTTGCGGACACGGTCAAAGCGAAGGCCTCCGATGCCTCCGACGTGGTTAAAGCTAAAGCGTCGGAAGCCAGTGATGAAGCAAAATCCACGGCGGGTGACTTGAGCGCGAAGGCACACAACAAGGTTGCCTCCGTCAAGGGCGCGGCCCAGGACCTCGTGGATAAAGGCAAATCCCTCGTGGAAGATCAGAAATCACGCCTTTCGGAGGCGCTAGATGCCGGCAAGCAGGCTGCCCACGATAAAAAAGAAGAACTTACAGCGTCCGTCGAAGCTGCGGGAGACATGGACAAGAGTACAGAAGTCATGTCAGGCGAGAACGCCAGCAAAACCTCAGCAAGCATCTAGCAAGAACCAGCACTTCGGGTCGTACTACTGAATAGAACGTAGAAAGTTGACACCAATGGCAAAACCAGGACCGGCCGCAGGCTCTGAAGGTGCCCGCAAGATTGCGGAAGCCCATCGCGGTTCGCATGACCACGACAAAGAGGGCGGCTTTGCCGCAAATCCCGACCTCGCACGCGAGGCCGGCCGCAAGGGAGGCGAAACCGTAAAAAACAGGTACGGATCGTCCTTCTACCAAAGCATTGGCAAAAAGGGTGGCGAAACCGTTAAGCGGGAGCGTGGTACAGAGTTCTACGCGGAGATCGGCCGGCGCGGCGGCGAAATGCGCGGCCAGCGGGCGGCGGCGCAGCGCAGTGCAAACGCGGCGGCTGAGACGACAGCTCCCACCCCCCCCCGGCGGCGTGGTCGTCCGGCGAAAACTCCTCCGGCAGCAGCTTAAAAACACCGTTCACGGCCCAATCTCTTAGAGAGTCTGGGCCGCTTCTTTTTGTTCTGTCCCGGCCGGGTAATGAAGTGCCCCCTACGCTGGGGGAAGTTACGCTGCGGTCAGCCGCAGGCTTCCAATACGGGTACTTTAGCGCCTCACTATGGCCTGCGTCACAACAGTCACTCCGTGACCGCGATGGCCTCGATCTCCACTTTAACGTCGAGGGGGAGCCGGGCAACCTCTATGGTTGAGCGGGCGGGCTTGACACCGCTGAAGTAGGAGCCGTAGACGGCGTTTAGGTCGGCAAAGTCGTTCAAGTCTTTTAAAAATACCGTTGTCTTCACGATGTTGTCCAGTCCAAGCCCCTCTTGCTTCAGGATAGATGCTAGGTTCCGCAGACACTGGCGCACCTGAGTCTCGAAATTCCCTTCTACGATGAGGCTGGTCGCTGGGTCCAGGGGCAGTTGACCTGAAATGAAGATAAATGATCCCACGCGGACAGCGGGAGTATAGGGGGCGCCCTGGAGGGGGCCGGCTTCCGTGTAAATGCCTTGTTTTTGCATCTGTCTCTCCTTTGTTTTGGCTGACACCTTGATTATAGACGCCCAACGTGGCTTTGTCAAACGTGTGCTATAATGGACGCATGAAAGCAATGGTCCTGGCCGCGGGAGAGGGAACACGTCTGCGCCCGCTTACCCTTTTGCTCCCTAAACCGATGGTGCCGATCGTTGGCACGCCGCTCCTGGAACACACATTGACCTGGCTCGCGGGCCAAGGGGTTTCGGAAGCCGCAATCAACCTGTACCATCGTCCCCAGGCTATTCCCGATCACTTCGGCAGCCAGTTCGCGGGCGTTCGCCTGCACTACTTCTTTGAGGACACGCTGCGCGGCACGGCGGGCGGCGTCGGGGCCGCCGCGCGTCTGTTTCAGGACGAGCCGTTCTTCGTGGTCTATGGGGACAACCTGATCCATGCCGATCTGAGACGTCTCGCCGAATTCCACCGTTCAAGCGGCGGCGAGGCGACGATCAGCCTGTTCCATCACCCGAACCCGACGGCCGCCGGCATTGTCGGCCTGGGCGACGATGGCCGCGTGACCCGGTTCGTTGAAAAGCCTCCCGCCGATGAAGTTTTTAGCGATCTGGCGAACGCCGGCGTGTACGTGCTGAACCCCTCCGTTCTGTCGGTGATCCCACCCGATGCGCCCTCCGACTTCGGCCGCGACGTCTTCCCCGATCTGCTGCTGCGAGGTGTGCCACTCTATGGCGTGATGCTCGGCGGCTACCTCCAGGACACTGGGACGCCGGAGGCCTATCGGCAGGCAAACTGGGAGATGCTGGCCGGACGGGTCGGTGTCTCCTACGACGATCCCACTCTGTGGGTAGACCCTTCGGCCCAGGTCGGCCGCGGCGTCACTTTTGTCGGCCGCAACGTCGTCGGTGCGGGGGCGATTATCGGTCACGGCGCGGCCATTCAAGACAGTATTCTCTGGGCTGGGGCGCAAGTCGCTCCCGGCACGCAGGTGCGTGACTCCATTCTCGCCCCCGGCGTCTCTCTTTCGATGACGCTTCCACAGGAACCACGAGTGTTATGATTATCACGCAAACGCCGCTCCGCATCTCTTTCGCCGGAGGCGGCACCGACTTCAAGGGCTACTATGAAAAAGACGGCGGCGCGGTCCTGTCATCGGCGATAGACAAGTATATCTACGTCGTCATTAAGGAGCGCTTTGACAGCAAAATCCGTGTTGGCTACACCCGGACCGAAATGGTAGACCGCGTGGACCAGATCGAGCACGAGCTGGCGCGTGAATGCCTACGAATGACCGGCATCACGGGCGGCGTCGAGATCGCGACGATGGCCGATATCCCCTCAGAGGGCAGCGGGTTGGGGTCTTCCAGCACGGTCACGGTTGGTCTGCTGAACGCCATGTACGCCTACCAGGGCGTTCTCGTGACGGCCGAGACCCTTTCCGCCCAGGCCTGCGAAATTGAGATCGGCATCTTGGGCAAACCCATCGGCAAGCAGGACCAGTACATCGCCGCTTATGGGGGCTTGCGCCGCTTCGAGTTCCACCCGGACGAGACCGTTACGGCAACTCCCATCATTCTGGGGGAGGAAAAGCGGCGGCGATTCGGAGAGAGCCTGATGCTGTTCTACACCGGCATCACCCGCCAGGCCGACGCGATTCTGAGTGAGCAGAAGGCAAACATTGACGACAAACGGCAATCACTGGACCGGATCAAGGGGCAGGTGGCAGAAGTGGAGGCCAGCCTGACCGGCGGTGGCATCAACAACATGAACAAAGTTGGCCGTCTTTTGCAGGCCGGCTGGGAGTGGAAGAAGAGTATGACGGGCCGGATCAGCAGCCCGCAGATAGACTCGCTCTACGAGCGGGCGCTGGATGCGGGCGCGACGGGGGGTAAGATCGCGGGTGCGGGCGGGGGCGGCTTCCTACTCCTCTACTGCCCGCCTGACCGCCAGTCATCCGTCCGCGAGGTGCTGTCGGAGATGCAGGAACTTCCGTTCAGCCTGGAGCGCGATGGCACCAAGGTTATCTTTAATGCCCGGCGGTGACAGGCCGCCAGCGGGTATAATCACTGAATGGGTTATGACACATCTAAAGAAGAGCGGGCGGTCATCGTCTCGCTGTCGCTGGCCGGGGGCGAGGATGACCTGGACATGCGCCTGGCCGAGCTGCGGGAACTCGGTCTGACGGCCGGGGCGCGGATTGTCGGCGAGTTCTCGCAGTCCCGGCGTGCGCCGGACATGGCGACTTACATCGGGCCGGGCAAAGTGGAAGACCTGAAGGGCGAGATCTCCTCGGCCGATGCCGACCTGGTCATCTTTGACGACGAGCTGACGCCAACCCAGCAACGGAACCTGTCGGAAGCGCTAGACAGGCGCGTCCTGGACCGGACGCAGCTTATCCTCGACATCTTCGCTCAGCGGGCGCGGACGCGTGAGGGCAAGCTTCAAGTCGAACTGGCCCAGCTCAACTATCTGCTGCCGCGCCTATCGTCGCTGTACACCAAGTTCGAGCGTCAGCAGGGCGGCATCGGCGGGCGCGGTCCCGGCGAAACGAAACTGGAGAGCGACCGGCGGCGTGTCAAAGAGCGCATCTCACTGCTTGGGCATGAGATAGACGAGATCAAAGAACAGCGGGCGCAGCAGCGCCAACTGCGGCATAAGCTGCCCTTTCCCACCTGCGCCCTCGTCGGCTACACGTCGGCAGGCAAGAGTACCCTCCTGAACCTGCTTTCGGGGGCTGAAGTCTTCGCGGACCGTATGTTATTCTCCACGCTGGACCCGACCACGCGCCGCGTCGTGTTGCCGCATGGCGGCTGGTCGGTCCTGATGACCGACACGGTCGGCTTCATCCGCAATCTGCCGCACCACCTCGTCGCCGCCTTCCGGGCTACGCTGGAGGAGGTCATCCAGGCTGACTTCCTCATCCACGTCGTAGACACGGGCCACCCCGAGCGCGTCCGGCAGATGCGGGCCGTGCAGGAGGTCCTGACGGAACTGGGCGCGGCCGACAAACCCATCGTGACCGCCTTCAATAAGGCGGATATGGTGAAAGACGACTTTCTCCTGCGTGAGCTGATTATTGAGACGCCCAACTCTTGCTACCTGTCGGCGCTGAAGCGCGACGGCATCCCCTTCTTGATGGACCGCCTGGAATCCACGCTCCAGACTCTGCTCGCCTCCGTGACACTCACACTCCCCTATGACCGCAGTGACGTCGTCGCGCAGTGCTACGAGATGGGCCGGGTCCATTCCGTGGATTACGGCTCGGAGACGATCACCGTCCGGGCCGACATCGCCAAAGAGCTGGCCGGCCGTCTGGCCCAGTTCATGCCGGGGTACGTGGAGGATTAGCCCCGAAGTCGGCTTGAGGGAACTCGGAAACTCGATCACGTCGCAGGTAGGGGTGGGACGGCATTACCAGAGGTTTAGCCTATGACAGACGCTTTAGAACTGGTGCGCGAACTGGTTGCCCTCCCTGGACCGCCGGGGCAGGAGGCTCTTGTCCGGCAGGCTGTGGCCGCCCATGCCGACCGATTGGGCTGTGTCCATGAGACCGATGCGAGAGGGAACCTCCTCGTCTCTCTGCCAGGCGAGTCACGAATCCCGGATGCACCGGATGTGGTAATCATGGCGCACCTGGATGAGATCGCCCTGCTGGTCGTGCGGGTGGAGCGGGATGGGCGGCTGGTCGTGACAAGCCTGGGCGGATCCTACCCGTGGAAGTGGGGCGAGGGGCCGGTGCAGATACTCGCCTCGGAGGAAGTTCTGACGGGCGTTCTGTCGTTCGGCGGTATCCACACGAGCGATGCTGGCAGCGTCGCCGCTCAGGTGAAGGAGCGGGCGCTGACGTGGGCGGACGCCCGCATCTTCACAGGACTTGCGGCGCAGAAACTGACAGAATGTGGGGTCCGGGCGGGGACGCGCGTGGTGCTACACCCGTCCCGGCGCGGAGTCACAGAGTTTGGGGAGTTCGTGGCCGCGCCGTTCTTAGACGATCGGGCCGATCTTGCTGCCATGCTGCTGGCATTGGCGTGTCTGGCGGACGCGCCCTCTGAGTGGCGGGGGCGAGTCCTGTTTGCGGCGACGGCGGCCGAGGAAGTCGGGGGGCAAGGGGCGCTGTGGCTGTTGCGTCAGCGGCCGGCCACGGTCGGGATCGCGCTGGAGATCGGGCCGCGTGTGCCGGACACACCGTTCCCTCTGGACGACCAGCCGACAGTCTGGGTCAATGACTCGTATGCCGCCATGCAGGCGCGGGACATAGAACTTGTGGTGCGGGCGGCGGTGGACATCGGCCTGCGGCCTCATTTCCAGGCGCTCTCACGCGGTGGCAGCGACGCGAGTTGCGCGGCCTCTTATGGCCTGGTGGCCCGGCCTATCACGCTGGCCTTCGGGGCCGAGAACTCGCACGGGTACGAGATTATGCACCGGGGCGCGGTCCCGAACCTGGCCGCCTTGCTTCAGGCGACTCTGGGCGAAGTCCTCGCGGAGGGCCGCAATGGCGGTCCTCTTTGAGCACCCGATCAAGGCGGCGTACTACGACTTCGACCCTTCGGGCGTGGTCTACAACACGGTCTCCGTGCGCTGGCTGGAAGATCTGCGCGTGGCTTTCTAGGCGACCGGTCCGTGGCCGCCCGAGTGTCTGTATGTCGAGGACAGAGCGCCCGCCCTGACCCGAACGGAGATCCTGGACGTCGCTCCGGTCCGGCTGGGCGACCTGGTCACGGCCCGCGCCCGCATAGCTCGCAT
>JAYTRQ010000104.1:0-7066 GCA_043746125.1 Armatimonadota bacterium
CGGAGCGAGGAAGGATGGGCCGACGACCCGTGGACGCTGTTGGCCGGTCCAGCGTGGCACGTCCGGCAAGCGGCGGCCAACAAGAGCCGCCCGGAGTTCTCGCTCCACGCGCCTGTCCATGGCTTCCAGCTCGTCCAGTTGTTGCAATGCGCGTGATACTTCGGGGCTATGCAGGTCCTCCTCCACGTAACCCACGAAGTTTTGCAGGACCGTGACGGAAACCAGGGGGTAGGCGTCGTCCTGGCCTTTGGCGCGCACGGCCCGGAGCAGTGCTTCCAGGACGGGGAGCCGCCGCCGGAGCGCCGCCAAGCGTATCTCGCCTCGCGCGGGCGAAAAGAAGCGGACCAGCGTTTCGCCCCGAGCAATCCCGTGGCTCGCCTCGGAAACGCGCAGTGTGACCGCTCTCGGCGCGGCGTCCACTCCGTTTGAGGTGCCCTGCACCGTCAGCCGCCACGTCCCGGCTCCCTCGGCCAGCGGCTGATCCAAGATGGGGTGTGGGTTGCCCCCCGGCGACCCCTGAACTATTGCCTCCACCTGCGCCCCGCTCAGCGGACGGGGGAGGATGAGGTCAAAGGAAACGCTCCAGGGGCCGTCCCCCTCGGTCACGGCGTCACCCACGGAAGTCGCTGGATCAAACTGGGGCGTCACACCGGACGGCGCATCTGGGGTCGCCGTCCCGCCCTGTTCCAGCTTCAGATCCTCAATCCAGACCCCTGATGTTGGACTGTCTGTCCCGACGCGCAGGATGAAGTCCGCGTCAGCGGGGCCAGGAACGAAGGTCAATTGAATGCGCCGCCAGCGGTACAGGGTCAGCGTGCTGGGCAGGCGCAGTCGGAACTGCCAGTCAGACCCACCTCCGATCCAAACGTCGCCTGGTGAGGCGGATCGGACGTAGGCGCTGAGCGTATAGGGGGAACCAGCCTGCAAATGGATCGGCTTGCTGTGCGTCATGAGACCATAGACGTTCGCGCCCTCGGGAGTGGCATTGGTCAGAAGAAGAGAGCGGCGTCCTTGGTGTGCATGGGCCGGATCCAGCGTGGCCGTCGCCGTGGTGTTGCGCTTGTCCCAAACCCAGCCCGCTGGGAGGCCGTCCGCGCCCGCGTCCTCAAAGCCAGCATTGTCCAGCAGGTTCGGGTGTGACGCTTCCGGCGAGACCGTGATCCTTGTCAGGGCGAGAGTCGGTGGGGGCGCACAGGAGCCACCTGGAGCGGCCCCGCAGAACACGAACAGGGCGAGCAGAAATGGCACACCAGAGCGTCTTCTGCTCCCGGTCGCGACTTCCTCTTTGCTTCTCATAGCTTTATCCATCCAGGCTTGGAAGCATCGCCTCTGTCAGCGCGCACTTGCGCTCCCGACCCTCTCGGAACGCTTCCAAATCGTCAATCAGCCAGTTGAGGATGCGCTGGACGGAGACGATCAGCCCACCTGCCCGGTGGGGCGTCAGGTAGGCGTTCGGCAGGGAGCGCAGGGGCGAGTCGGGGGCCAGTGGCTCGTGGTCGAAGACGTCTAGGGCGGCGGACAGATCGCCCTGGCGCAGGCGGTCACCCAGAGCATCCGTGTCCACCAAGGCGGCACGAGCGACGTTAACCAGCACAGCGTTGGGCCGCAGCAGTTCGATCTCATGGCGGCCCAGAAGACGCTTCGTATCGGTATTGGAGGCCGCACAGAGGACGACCACGTCTGACTGCGTTAGCATCTCGTCCAGACTCAAGCGCTTTGCTCCGAATGCCTCAATCACAGCCTCCGGGACGAACGGGTCTACGACGTGTAGATCGCAGTGGAACGGCCGCAGCAACTCGCCCAAACGGCGGCCCACCTGGCCAAAGCCGACGATCCCCACTGAGCGGCCGGTCAATTCCCGCTCGTGTGGATCAATCTCTGTCGGGAAATCCTGCACCCACGGCTCCCCCCCCGCCCGCATCTGAGCGTGGTAGTCGGATGTGCGGCGGAGCAGGGACAAGATCAGCGTCAGGGCCATCTCGGCGACGGCGGGGGAAAAGCCGCCACGCGAGACCGAAACGGGCAGGCCGCGTTCCAGTGCCAGCCGCGCCGGGGTCTGGAGTATGTCCAGGTGGCCGGCGAAACGCAGGCGCGAGGCGGCGTCCAGCAGTTCCGGGGTGTAGGAGGGCCACCCCCACATCAGTACGGCCTCGGCCCAGACCAGGTCGTCGTGAATCTCGGCGACCGTGTTGTGCGACGTCCGGCACACGTCCCCTTGCCGGGATAGGCGGGCGAAGATCGGCGCGAGGGTGGGGTGGGTGAAAAAGCCGGGCGGCAGGTTGACGAGCACGTTCATAGGGCGGTTGGTCTCAGGCGGGTGACAATCTCGCTTAGGGTCTGGACGGCGTGGCAGAGCTGATCGCGATTGGTATTTCGCCCCAGCGTCAGACGCAGGGCGCCGTTGATGCGGTCGTCGGGCAGTCCCATCGCCGTCAAGACGTGGCTCGGCTCGATGCTGCCGGACGCGCAGGCGGACCCGGACGAGGCGGAGATGCCGGCCCGGTCCAGGCTGACCAGTAGCAACTCGGCGGTGAGGCCGGGGAACGAGACGTTGACGTTGTTCGGCAGGCGGTCAATGGGGTGGCCGTTCACGACCGAGTTGGGGATGCGCCGCCCGATCTCGGCAATCAGGAAGTCGCGCAAGCCGATCAGACGGGCGGCCTCAGCCTCGCGTTCCGGCAGGAGACAGCGGACGGCCTCGGCGAACCCGGCGATGGCGGCGACGTTCTCCGTGCCGGGCCTCCGCCCGCGTTCCTGCCCGCCCCCGCGCAGGAACGGCTCAATGGCGATGCTGGAGCGTACGTAGAGTGCTCCTGCCCCCTTCGGCCCGTAGATCTTGTGGGCCGACAGTGTGAGCAGGTCCACGCCCAGTTTGTCCACACGCACGGGAAGCTGGCCGAACGTCTGCACGGCGTCCGAGTGCAGGTACGCGCCCCGCGCGTGAACGACGTTGGCGATCTCCCGCAGGGGCTGGAGTGTGCCGACCTCGTTGTTGGCGTGCATGACCGAGACCAAGACCGTCCGATCCGTCAGCGCCTCTTGAACAGCCTGCGGAGAGACGCGGCCGTACTCGTCTACGGGGATGTAGGTGACTTGAAAGCCTAACGTCTCCAAAAAACGGGCCGCGTCGCCGACGGCCTCGTGCTCGATCTGTGTCGTGACTAGGTGGTCGCCGCGCTTCCGATTGGCAAGCAGAATGCCAACTAGGGCTGCGTTGTCCGACTCGGTCCCGCCACTGGTGAAGCTGATCTCGGAGAACTGTGCGCCGATGGCCTGGGCCAGCGTATCGCGGGCGGCATCGAGGGCGCGTTTGGCCTGCTGGCCGTCGTGGTGGAGGCTGCTGGGGTTGCCGTAAGAGGCGTCGAGGAATGGCTCCATCGCCGCGCGGGCCTCGGCCCGGAGGGGGGTGGTGGCGGCATGATCGAGGTAAATACGCTTCGTCATGCCGCCATTGTACCCGATAGGCTAGGCGCTCGCCGTACCCGTCACCGAGTCCGAGTTGCGGTCGGCGTCGGAGCGCAGTTCCGTCACAGCGTCGGTGCCGGCGGGCGGTACGTTGCCGGTGGGTGATGCCTCGGCCTCTTCAATGGCCTGGGCCGTCCGCGAGTAATGCACGGCGGCGATGGCCGTATCCTCGCCCGTCGTGAACTCCAGGGCCGGGTTATGCGGCAGGTCCGAAACGTGCAGGACATCGCCGGGAGTCAGGTGCGACACGTCTACGTCCAAGTGCGGCGGCAGGTTGGCCGGGTCGGCATGGACTGTGATATTTTCCAGTGTGTGTTCCAAAATGGCAACGCCGGTAACGACGTCAGCGGGTGTTCCGACGAGATGGATGGCGATCTGGGCCGTCACCTTCTCGCCCTTTTTGACCTGGTGAAAGCCGACGGACTGGAAGCCCCGCGAAATTGGGTCCCGGTCCAGTTTGTCCACCATGACCGTCCGTAGGATAGGGTCGCCCTGGATGGTCAGGTCAATCATCGTGTTCATGCCCGCTGAGGCGTTCAGGACGTCAGCAATGCTCTTGGCCGAGACCTCGACATGGACGGGTTCCAGGCCCTTGCCGTAGATCGAGCCGGGGACGTAGCCCTGGCGCATCCGCAATTTGCGCTCGCCCTTGCTCTGGTTTTCGCGCCGGGTGGCTGTAATGTTCATAGTGTTTCCTCCAAAAATGTGCTCTACATGGTACCCTATTTGGACGACCGGGTGAATAGGTCCGCGAACTTTGCCAGATATTCCTTCCGTCGCTTCGTCAAAGCCACCTGCTGATCAGCCAGGGCGAGTGGAATCCAGTCGTCCAAGACACGCTTGTACAGGCCGCCCATATCGGCGTCCAGGTTCGGATTTGCATGCCCCTGGTCGGATGCTATCCTCTGCTCGTTTAGGCTACCGCCCTCGTCGGCGTACTTTTCAAGCACGGTAGCGGCCCGAACGTAGTAGGCGATGGCCTTTGCTGGGTCAGTCTTAGCGGCTTCTTCTCCCATGACGACATCAGCGCGGGCGAACTTGGTTTCGGTCATCTCGCCCAGCGCCCGCACCGTGCCCACGGGCGTCAGTTCCAATTCCGAGAGGCGTCGGTAATAGTCGAGCGATCCGGGCGGGGGCGCCAGACGGGCCAGATCATTGAGGATGTCCAGCGAGTTTGGCTCGACCTTCAGGCCCGCTTGGTAGGCTTGCATGGCCTCCGCCTGCTGTCCGCCCTGCTGTAAGATGGTCCCCAGCCGTCGGTAGTTGACGCTGTTAGGCTGCAAGGCGACGCCCGTTCGGAGGGCGGTTTCGGCTTGGGCCAGACCGCCGCCGTTGAAGACGTCGGGCCGGAGGAAGTACGTCTTGTAGCCCTGATCGCTCGGATAATGCCCATTCAGTTGGTCCCAGGCGCGGGCTGTGCCGTAGGTCTGAGCCGCCCCCGCCGGGTCCACACCCGTATTCGCAAGTGCCTGGGCCGCGTACGACGCCGCGACACCCTCGGTCACCGTCAGCACGCAGAACGCGGCGGCGACGCTCCCCAGGGCAGCAAGCGTCGGCTTCTGTGTCGGCTGCTCCCCGGCCGCTGACACCGGCGCGGCGATGCCGGCGGCGAGGCCCGCCAGCGTCCAGAACGTGGTCCCCAGGAAGAATACGTACCAGTCCGAGTCGATCAAGTTCTGTACGATGCCGGCTGCTAGGGCCGCGAGTAGTCCACACAGCAGCAGGCGGTTATCGGTCGGCAGGTAATCTGTCTTCGCAGGTTTGACCGGTACAGTCGCCGCCTGCCGCTTCCCCCTGCGCCCCTGTGGGACGGGCGGCGGGAGTGGGGTGGGGGGCGTCTCAACCGGGGCCACAGACAAGCCCCGCACCAACGAAGCCCCCAGTAAGCCCAACGTCCCCAGCAAGACCAGCAGCGCCGGAATGCCGCACTCATCCGCCAGTTGCAGGTAGGAGTTGTGAGCGACCCGCGTGAACCCCGTAAGTGCATAGCGTGGGTAAAGGTCCGGCCACGTCCCGATGCCCGTTCCAAGAACGGGGTTGGCGGCGGCCATCTTGACGGAGCCTTTCCAGGTCCAGACGCGGAAGGCGGCGGAGTTGTCGTTGAGGTTGTGCAGGCGATTCAGGACGGGTTTGGCAGCGACCAAGCCTGCCAGGACCACGGCTAGGCCCAGCACGCCGAGCAGTGCCCAGGAAGCCCTCGTCAGCCGCAAGCCTTGTGCAGTGGCCCAAGCCAGTGACAGGGCGAAGATGCCGAAAGATACGCCCAAAGACACAATCCCAAACCGTGAGCCGGTCGTCAGCAGCGCGACCAGTTGGAACAACAGGATAACCCCCAGTGCCATGGCCACGCTCGACCGAAGCAGAGGAGTCAGGCTGGTCGTTGAGGGGGCCTGGAGGAACAAGGCCAGCGTAACGGGTAGCAGCAGCACGAAGTACCCTGCCAGGTAGTCCGGCGTGGACGTGCCAAAGATGCGCCACGCACTCTGGCCCGCCCGAAGATGAACTGCGTACTCCTGGACGCCGACGTCGGCGGCAATCGCCGAGCCGGCCACGGCGGCGAACACGAGCGCGTACAGCCAGACCCGGTCTCCCGCCACACGCCGCGCCAGGGCGAAGAGCAGGAAGTTCGCCGCCAGCAAGGCCCACCCGCGCAGCATCGGCCCGAAGTAGCCGGTCCCATGCTGGACGACCATACGCACCGGAATGGACAGGAAGGCCAGGCCGAGCAGGACGAGAAAAGCCTGCTCGCTCCGCGAGGGCCTTCGCCAGCTTGCGTGATCACCCTTGCGCGAGGCGACCACGCCTATCAGCGCGGCCAGGAACGTCCCGGCGCAGAGCCACGACGACCAGACCGGTTCATCGGGCACACCAGACAGAAGGGGGGCAAGGAGCAGGGTGAGGCCCAGCAGCACGGCGATGGCGGCATTCACAGAGTCGGCTTACCCCGACCGTTTGGCACCGCGACGCCTGCCGAAACTGCCTCCTGAGCCGCCTTCGCCTGACGCGCATTCTGACGCGCATTCTGACGCGCAGCTACACGCCGCTTGGCGATGCGCACGGCTGCCCGGAGCCACAGCCCGGAGTAGACGGCGGCCCGGCGAATCTCTGATGACTTCGGATGGCGTTTCACGTCGTACTCGTACCACGAACGATGGAACTCGATGATCATCTTGTCGGCGTTCTTGTCGCTGGACCGGCCGATGGCATGGGTGACCACCGCCGACGGCGCGTAGACGACTTCCCGGCCCGAATCCCAGGCCCGCTGGCAAAGATCAACGTCCTCGCAGTACATATAAAACCGCTCGTCCAATGCGCCGATCTCGTCAACCATCTCGCGCCGGAGCAGCATGGCGCACCCGGAGACCCAGTCTACCGGGACGTCGTGCGCGTGGTCAAAATTGGTCATCAGATAGTCACGGGCGAACTTATTGTTCGGGAACAGTCGGCCTAAGTAGGTGTTTCGGAAGAAGCCCGCCCCCAGCGACGGAAAGCGGCGGCAGGAGAATTGCAGCGACCCGTCCGGGTTCAGAACTTTGGGGCCGATGATGCCGGCCTTCGGGTGTGCGTCCGCATAGGCGATCAGAGCCTCTAACGCACCCGG
>JAYTRQ010000105.1:0-2219 GCA_043746125.1 Armatimonadota bacterium
AACGCTGGGCGTGCCGATCCGGCCCGTGCAGGTATCCAAGAACGTCGGATTGGACGCGCTCCTGGAAGCCATCTCCGCTCTGCCGCTCACCCCCCCGCCGCCCCGCCGGGACTGGCCGCTGCCGACGTCGGTGCAGGCCGAGGTCGTTGAGCTGTCCGGGCTGCTCCAAGAGGAACACGGTACGCGGGCTGCTCAGAGCGAGACCGAAGCGGTCGGCCTGCTGATGTCGGAGGGCCTACGGCCCGAGGAAAAGGGCCGGTGGTCGCCGCCCGTGGTCGCGCTGGTCCGGGCGGACAAGGAGAAGCTGGCCGCGCTGGGCATAGACGTCTCCTCCGCCGTGGTCGAGTCGCGCTACGCCTGGGCGGGCCGCGTCGCTCGGGGGTCCGTCCGCAAACCCAATCAGCCTGCACCGACGCTGACCGACGCCTTGGACCGCATTTTAATGCACCGCGTCTGGGGCTACGTTATCTTCTTCGGCGTGATGGCGCTGGTATTCCAGACCATCTTCACCTGGGCGCAGATCCCGATGAACTGGATCGGGGCGGGCGTCAGCGCCCTGCAAGGTTTCATCACCACCCATATGCCCGCCGGGGACTTGCAGGATCTTCTCGTCAACGGCATCATTGCGGGCGTCGGCACGACAATCACGTTTTTGCCGCAGATACTCTTGCTGTTTTTAGCCATCGCCGTGCTGGAAGACACAGGCTACATGGCCCGCGCAGCGTTTTTGATGGACAAGGTCATGTCCAAGGTGGGGCTGCACGGCAAGTCGTTCATCCCCCTCTTGTCGTCTTTCGCCTGCGCGATTCCGGGCATCATGGCGACGCGCACCATTGACGACCGCAAGTCGCGCCTCGTCACGATACTGGTCGCCCCGCTGATGTCCTGCTCGGCCCGCATCCCTGTGTACACTCTGATGATCGCGGCCTTCATTCCCAACCGGCGCGTCCTTGGCATCTTCACCCTGCCGGGCCTGACCATGATGACGATGTACTTTCTGGGGATGGCGGCGGCTTTCGGCATGGCCTGGCTGTTCAAGAAGACGCTGCTCAAAGGCGCTCCGCCGGTCTTCTTCCTGGAGATGCCGCCGTTCCACAAGCCTTCGCTCCGGACCGTCTTGATGACCATGCTGGAGCGGGCATATTTGTTCCTCAAGAAAGCGGGCACGGTCATCCTGTCCGTCTCCATCGTGCTGTGGTTTTTGGGGACGTATCCCAAGCTATCCCCCAACGCGCCGGTCCGGCAGCGGGTCGCGCAGGCGCTGGCCAGCCACGCGCCGCAGGAGCAGATAGACGCGCTCCAGCGCGACGCGGGCCAGCAGCAGCTCGCACAGTCGTTCGTCGGCCACCTGGGGCGTGGCCTGGAACCCGTCATCCGGCCGCTGGGCTTCGACTGGCGCATCGGGGTCAGCCTGGTGACGTCGTTCGTCGCTCGCGAGGTCTTCGTGTCCTCGATGGGGACGATCTACAGCGTCGGCGATAAGAACAGCAGCACAGAGGAAGTGTCACGGACGCTGAAAGACAAGTTGCGAGCCGACCCACTGTTCAGCCCACTGCTAGCCGTCTGCGTGATGATCTACTACGTGCTGGCGATGCAGTGCCTGTCCACGGTCGCCGTGGTCAAGCGCGAGACGAACGGCTGGACGTGGCCCCTGTTTATGACCGGCTACATGACGGCCCTCGCCTGGGGCGCGACGTTCGTGGTCTATCACGTCGGCCTGGCGATGGGCTGGGGCGTGCGCTAGGAGGAGAAGCGATGTCAACGGCTGTTTTAGAAACGCCACAGGCACCGGTCGCAGTAGAAGTGTCCGCGTGGGAAGCCTCCGTGCCGCGCAAGAAATGGACGCGGGATGAATGCCGTGTACTCGTTGAGATGGGCCTGCTTACGGCAGGCAAATTTGAACTGATCCACGGAGACATCATTCCGAAGAGGACACAGCATGAGTGGCACATCTATACGTGCAAGCAGGTCCAAAAAGTATTGGAAGCCATCTTTGGAGCGGATTACGTGCGCCTTGCGAACCCGATTGCAATCGGCAGGCATGAGGAGCCTGAGCCGGACGCCACCGTCATGCGGCGTCCGGCAGCAGATTACCTGCGTATGGGCACTCCTCTGCCTGCGGAAGTGCATCTGGCCGTTGAAGTCTCAGACAGCACCTTTAATTGGGACCTGCGCGTCAAGACACAGCAATACGGCAGCGCAGGCATCCCGGAGTATTG
>JAYTRQ010000106.1:0-2210 GCA_043746125.1 Armatimonadota bacterium
GACGGCAAACTCGTAGATGCCCGCGCCCTGTCCCTGAACGGCGGCGTCCAGTCGGAGACATTTGACAACCCCCAGCTTAAAGACGGAGGCGTCATCACGGCCCGCCTGGACGATGTCCACGACGACCTCGCCACCGACAATCAGGCCTCCCTCGTGCTGTCCCCACCCCGCCAGCGCAAGGTGCTTCTGGTGTCGCCTGGAAACCTATTTTTGGAGCGGGGCCTCAATCTAGACCCGGACGTCGTGCTGGAAGAGTGTACTCTGGACGAGTTCGTCACTGTGGGCCGAAGCGGGGCGGGCTACGGTATGGTCGTCTTTGATGGCGCACTCCCGGCCACGCCGCTGCCTCCTGGAAACTATCTTATCCTGGACGCGGCGGGGGCTCAGACGCCCCTCGTTGGGAGCGGCAGCGCGGACGACCCCCAGTTCGTGGACCAGAGCCGGACCCATCCGGTCATGCGCTTTGCCGATTTGGAAGGCCTCCATCTGCGGAAAGCTCTGCGGGTTCAGCCTCAGCCCTGGGGGCAGACACTGGCCGAGGCCGACTCGGGGCCGCTCATCGCCGTGGGCGACCACAACGGCCTGCGCGTCATCTCGATTGCCTTTGACCTGAGCGACTCGGACTGGCCCCTGCGCGTCTCATTCCCGATCTTCCTGACCAACGCCGTCCGCTGGCTGACGGCAGCCGGTGGGCTGGGTGCGAGCCAGGTGGAGACGCCAACAGGCGGCGTCGCCTCACTGACCCTACCTGCGGGCGCGTCCAGCGTCCCGATTACTCGGCCCGACGGCACAACCACAGCCGTCACTGCCCCAGCCATCGGCGGCATGGTGCTCTACGATGATACGCGGCAGGCGGGCATCTACCATGCCAAACCGGCCGGCGCGGACTACCCGTTCGCCGTCAACCTGGACAGTCGCGACGAGAGTACCCTGCCGGTCCAGGACCCGCCTTCCCTGCACCACGCCGGGAACGCCCCCGCCATCGCCCACGTCCCGCTCTCGCGCCGCTCTAAAGACGACCTCTGGCCGACGCTTGCGGCCATGGCCCTGGGCCTGCTGCTGCTGGAATGGTTTGTGTTCCACAAGCGTATCTAAGTGGGGGCATCTTCCCCCGAACGAAAGATCACGGACATGCAAGACGCAAACACACGCGAGACCGAAGAAGAAGCCCAGCGACGGCTGCTGGCACGCCCGGCGAATGGGCAAATATCCGAACAGGCGGCGGCACAGGATGCGCCCCCGCCACCCTACGCGGCCGGCGCTCCGGCCCCGCCTCCGCCCGGCTTCGCCTCGTTCCAGCCGCATTACGCCGCCCCGCCGCCTCCCCAGGGAAGCTGGCTGCAACGGATGAAGGCCAAGGGCGGCATTCCGGGTGCGATCGCCTCACTCCTGCTGCTGCTCGCCAAGATCGGGGCACCGATCCTGGCCGTGCTGGCGAAGCTCAAGTTCCTGCTGGTCGGCCTGAAGCTGCTGACGTTCGGCAAGCTCCTGTTGGGTGGCGGCTCCATGCTGCTGTCTATGTGGGCCTGGGGCAGCGTCCTCGGCTGGCCGTTTGGGGTGGGGATCGTCCTCCTGATCTTTATTCACGAGTGCGGTCACGCCCTGGCGGCCCGGATGCGCGGTATTCCCACGGGCATCATGGTCTTCATCCCGTTCATGGGGGCGTTCGTGACGACCGGCCGGTACGGCAAGAACATCGTGGAGGATGCTTTCATCGGCATTATGGGACCGATCTTCGGGACTCTGGCGGGCCTGGGCTGCCTTCTCATATTCCTAGTTCATCCCGCGCCTTACTGGCTGGCCCTCGCGCAGTTCTGCTTCCTGATGAACCTGTTCAACCTCGCCCCGACCCCGCCGCTCGATGGGGGCTGGATCACGCCCCTGTTCTCGCCCAAACTGCTGGCCGTGGGCGCGATCCTGCTTCTCTTCTTGGCCCGCTACAACCCATTGATCATCGTGCTGGCTCTGATGAGCCTGCCGCGCATCATCGCTGGGTGGAAAGCCAAGCCCGAAGACAGCCCCTACTACCACGCCACCAGCGCGGACCGCTGGCGCTACGGGGCGGTCTATCTGGGTCTGGCCGCCTTCCTGGCCGTTGCGGGCTACAGCCTTCACACCTACCTACGCCTCCACTTCCATCCCATCGCCTAATGCCGTGGGCAGGCCGGGAACAAGAACGCGGTGAGGAACGTCAAAAATTTATTGGGGTG
>JAYTRQ010000107.1:0-2209 GCA_043746125.1 Armatimonadota bacterium
CCCAGGCGGTTCCCGCTGGCAGCGAGACGGACTGCAAAACCGTGTCGGACGACGCGGGCGAGCCAGCCGTCTTGTGGAGGACCAGTACCGGGGGCGTAGAGTTCATCTCAGCGATGACAACGTAACTATGGTTGGTCGCCGCGTCATAGAACAGGCACGTGCCGGTGACGTAGTAGCCTGCGGCCCTGACGACGGCTTTCTGCGCGGCGGCGGTCGTCGGAAGGGCGTTGAAAAAGAGTAGGTCACGAGTCAGTGAATTGCTTCCCTCCCCAGCGATCTGGAGTTGACCCGCCGACGCGGTGGCCCGCCCGCCGAACACGTCTATCTCGCCTGGCAGAAACGCACCGCCGGGAGTGGAGTTCGCAGGTGTCGTGGTCGGCCAGGTGTAGGTGCCGAGAAGGGTCGTCTGAGCAAAGGCGGGCGAGACCGTCAGGGACAGCAGCAGGGCGCTCAGTAGCGCGAAAAGCGGAGGGCGGTTTCGCATAGGGTTCTCCTTAATTATGGACGAGAAGGTGCGCGACGGTACTTGAGTCGAACGAGCGGCAGTCGCTGAACGTGGTGCGCGAATTGCCGGTCAAAGCCGTCAGGTCTGACCAGCCCAAGAAGTCGCACTCGTCCATCTTGATGCGCTCAAACCCGCCCCCGCCGTAGGTAAAGCCCAGGGCAACAGGCGTCCCATTGTTCTGAAAATAACAAGAGCGGAGGGTGAAAAAATAGTTGGAGTTCGTGCCGCCGCCCGAAAACAGAGGGCCGCGCCCCTGACCGACCGGGAAACTCATCCCCTGAATGTTGACGTGGCCGGTCTGCGCCCCGCTGCCCCCGTTCCATTTGATAATCGTGTCCACTTGTTCAGCCCGCCCGCCCCACCAGTTGATCGGGTCGTTCGTTCCATCATCCTGAAAAAACACGTTCGGGACCGAACCGCCCGCAGTCATCGTCAAGGACGTGCCGTAAAAGTCGCACTGGCAGCCCCCGTTGCTGTTGCCGATCTCGAACGCGACCCCGCCGGGCAGAGAAGTGTAGCAGGAGCAGGCGAAGAAGTGGTGGAGGTACGCCTGGCCCGAATTGCTGCTATTGAAGTAGATTTGACGGCGTGCGTTGAAATGGCAGGAGTAGCAATCGAGTTCCTCGCCGTTGCCGCCGGTTGGACCGGGGAGCGCCCCAAGCGACGACGTTCCCGTCATCGCCACATCGGTGTCAACCCCCTTGGCAATGACGTTATCAAGGCGCAGGCCCGACCAGCTTTGGTAGGGCGCCCACAGCGCATATTGGGTCGCCTGCGAGTCTGCCCCGCCGTCAAGCGTGACATCCGAAATGACGTTGTAATAATTGACGCCGGCATCCACCTGAATGATCGCCTTCTGCGCGGAGGCGTTCATCAGAAGGGTGGCGGTTTCAGGTGCGACAATGCCGTTAGAAATCGAGGTCTGGTTGATACCGCTTAGGCCAAGCCCTTTGATGCGGAAGCCGCCGTTCTGGTAGCCGGTTTCGGAAGGCAAGCGGCTGAGAAGGGAGACGTGGAGCGGGGCGGTCAGCCGGTAGATACCAGGCGGCAGCAGCAGCGGCAGGCTATGGTCCTGGCAGTAGCTGATTTCGGCCTGCAAAGCTGCCGTGTCGTCGGTCGTGCCATCGCATTTGGCAGAGGTCATTCCGGCGGGGGGCGACTTGGCATTGATGCCGGTGATCCCGCTTGCGTCAACCCCGGCAACGCCTTGCGCGCCGGTCGCACCCGCCGGTCCCTGCACACCGGGCGGCCCCGGAACCGTGTAGCCAAACGACAGCCGAAGTGCTAGAGGCGGAGCCACGGGAAGGGCGAGTTTGAGCGGGGCCGGACTCGACGGCAGGATCAACTGGAGCGCAGGGGGCTGGGCGCTCTGAGCCATGGCGAACGGGGCGGCCCCCGCGAATACGCTGAACGCGCCCAAACAGGCAAGCGCAAGCCCGAAGAGACTGGATGCCAGGCTCCTCGGGCTTACGCGGCTGTTTTGCCCTCGGGGAGAGCGCGGCGAGCAATGACACGGGCGCATGGATTTACTTTCAGTCCGGGCCGCCCGGCGGGGGCGGCGGGCCGCTTGGCCCGCCACCGGGGGGAGGTCTAGAACAGGCAGACGAGGCGGGAGGGCTTGTTGAAGACGATCCCGTTGCGGTCCTGGGCGTAGGGCGTGAAGAACACCTCGAACTGGTTCATCACATACTCTGTCCGGGACAC
>JAYTRQ010000108.1:0-2203 GCA_043746125.1 Armatimonadota bacterium
TTCGGCTCCCAGGACGCCAAAGGCCGCGAGAAACTGGTGGAGTGCCTGGATGCCATTAAAGACGACTTCGACCGGATCATCGTCATCACGCACATTGACGAACTCAAAGACGCCTTCGCGACGCGCATTGAGGTGACCAAAGGGCCGGCCGGGTCTCACGTCACGGTGATGGAAGGGGCGGCCGGGTGAAACCGCCCGCTGTCGTTTGGATCGTGGCTGGGTCGCTCGGCATCACGCTGACCCTGCTCTTGAACCGCCTGGGCATCTGGTGGCTGGGCGCGACTGTGTTCACGTCGCATTCGTTTTACGATGGCAACGCGGCCTTCCTGACGCTGCTGATCCCGGCCCTGATTGGCGGCCTGCCCATCGGCTTCCTGGCGCGGGAGCAGGGGTTGGCCGTGGCCGTGGCGTCCTTCCTCGCGTTCTGCGTTTTGGGATTCGTGCACCCCTTCTGGCGCATCCCGCCGGTTTCGGCGGAATCGGCGCATAGCGGAGGGATACACTACTTCCTTCACAACCCGCTGGTAGCCCTGGCGTTTGGGTCTCTGGGGGCTTGGGCGGCGTCACAGTTCGCGACGGGGAAATGGACGCTGGCCGACCCGGAGCCGGTCGTGCCGCAGGAGTGAGGAGAGGACAGAGAAGACAAAGGGCAATGGAGTGAACTCCTTCGCTGGGTGACGAAGCGCCGAGTGGCCGCTTCGCGGGCACAAGAGAGAGACAGGGAAGAGGAGGCTAGGAATGGGCCAGAACGTCACTCAAGTGGCGTTGCATTTTGTTTGGGCAACGCGGGATCGGCAGCCGCTCATGGAACCAGGAATGGAGCGCAGACTCTACCGCTACATCACGCAAGTCTGCGAGGCTGAGAAGTGTCCAGTTCTGGCGATTGGTGGGATGCCTGACCACGTGCATTTGCCGGTGACCTACGCCACCACAATCAGCATCTCCAACCTGATGCGCCACGTCAATGGCGGCTCATCCTGACTTCGTTAGTGACATCCTCTGCCTCGGACAATGGTTCCAGTGGCAGGCAAGTTACGGCGTGTTCTGCGTCGAGCCAAATAATCGGAGCAAATTGATCGCCTACATCGCCAACCAAAAACACCACCATGCCCAGTCAACGACATGGTCCACAGTCGAGGCAACTGCTGTTGAACCTCTTGTGCCCGCGAAGGCGGTCACTCGGCCGTAGGCCTGTAGCGAAGGAGTTCACTCCATTGCTCTTGTTGGCCTTTCTCTCGAAAGTTTAAACCTATGTTCGTAGATCAAGTCACTATCGAAGTTAAAGGCGGGGACGGGGGCAACGGCTCCGTCGCGTTCCGCAAGGAAAAGTACGTGCCGCGCGGCGGGCCGAACGGCGGCGATGGGGGCGAAGGCGGCGACGTCATCCTCGAAGCCGACTCCAACCTGTCCACGCTCCTCGACTTCCGCTTCCAGCGCAACTATGAGGCCCTGCGCGGCATTCATGGCACCAGCCGGGACATGCACGGCAAAAACGCCCAGGACATCGTCCTGAAAGTCCCCATCGGCACCAGTGCCACGGACGTCGTCACGGGGCGCATCATCGCCGACCTGACCAAGCATGGACAGAAGACCATCATCGCGCGGGGCGGGCAGGGCGGCCGGGGTAACGCCCACTTCGCCTCGTCCGTCCAGCAGGCGCCTAAGTACGCCGAGAACGGCGAACCCGGCCAGGAGCGGGCACTTGTTCTCGAACTGAAGCTGCTGGCCGACGTCGGCCTGCTCGGCTTCCCCAACGTTGGCAAAAGCACGCTCATTGCCGCCCTGTCCGCCGCCCGGCCTAAGATCGCCGACTACCCGTTTACGACCCTGGTCCCCAACTTAGGCGTGGTGCGTGTGGACGAAGAACGGTCATTCGTCATCGCCGACATACCGGGCCTGATTGAAGGCGCAAGCGAAGGCGTCGGCCTGGGACATCAGTTCCTGCGCCACGTCGAGCGGACCCGGCTGCTCTGCCATCTGATAGACGTCTCCGGCACGTCGGGCCGCGATCCGATGGACGATTACGCCATCATCAACCGCGAGCTGGCCGCCTACGACGAGAACCTGGCCCGCGTGCCCCAGGTCGTCGTCCTGACCAAGACCGACATTGCCGACCCGGAATTCGTGGAGCTGTTACGGGCCGAGTTCGCCGAAGAGGACATCCCCGTCTTCGCCATCTCCGCCGCTACCCGTTCCGGCCTGG
>JAYTRQ010000109.1:0-2201 GCA_043746125.1 Armatimonadota bacterium
CTGTTCCAGAAGTGGGCCGAGCGTCAGGCGGTACTGGAAAAGCACGGAGGCAATCAGGTCTACCGGGTGGAGCCGAACGTCAAGGAAAGCGCGGGCGGCCTGCGGGACATTCAGAACGCCGAGTGGATGGGCGAGGTCCTGTGCCACGTCAGCCTCAGCCGGCTGTGGCCGGCCCTGGTCACGCGCGGCTTCGTGACCGAAGAAGACGCCGTCCAGATCGGCGCGGCCCGTAACTTCCTGCACAATGCCCGTTGTGCCCTGCACGTCTCATCGGGCCAGGCGCGGGACACTCTGACGGCCGAGAAGCAGGAGGCGGCGGCGGCCCTGCTGGGCTACCCGGACACGCCTGAAATCCCCGCTGTTGAGGCCTTCATGCGGGACTATTTCGACCACGCGGGCGTCGCGCGTCGTGTCTCGCGCAAGGTGATGCTGCGCTGCCTGGACAGTGATCTACCGCTGGGACCGGGACTCGTTTCGGTTGGGCGCGTCCTGACCGTGGCCGATCCGAAGGCGGCCGGGGGCGACGCCGCACTACCCCTGCACGCGGCCGAGCTGGCGCAGGCTTATGGCCTTGAAGTGGGCGGGGCATTGGAGGAGGGGATCACCGGCTACTTGCGCGGCCACCCGCATCCCCCCGATCCTGCCCTGGCTGGGCGGGTCTTCACCCGCCTGCTGTCGGCGGGGCGCGGCGTGGCAGAGGCTCTAGAGCGTCTTCATGAGTTGGGGGCGCTGGCCTGGTTGCTGCCTGAGTTTGGGCCACTGATGGCGCTGATTCCCTACGACGCCGCCCACGACTACACCGTTGGGGCGCACTCGCTCCGGGTCGTCCGCACCCTGGAAGAGCTGAACGACAACGGGCGGCACCCCGAATATCGCCGCCTTCTGGGCGAGATCGCCCGCCCCGAAACACTGTATCTGGCGGGCCTGCTCCACGACATCGGGAAGCAGTGGCCCGATGGTCCTCATTCGGAGTCCGGAGCAGAGTGTGCCGCCCGCATCTGCGACCGGCTAGGCTGGGACGAGGAGCGGCGCGACCGCGTCGTCTTCCTGGTCCGCTGCCACCTGCTGATGGCCGAGACCAGCCGCCTGCGCGACCTGGCACTGGAAGAGACGACGCGCGAGTTCGTCAAGCACGTCCCCGATTTAGATGCCCTGAACATGCTGTATCTCCTGACCTACGCCGATACGTCTTCGGTCGGCGAAGGAGTCTGGACCGACGTCAAAGGTAAGTTCCTGTCCGAGCTGTACGCCCGCTCTGAGGCGCTTCTGGCCGCGCCCATCTCCGAAGAGGGCGACGTGCCGGCCCCCTTCCTGCCGGACTTGAAGCGCCAGCGCGAGCGCATCCGCAAGGGGCTGGCCCAGCGCAACCTGCCGCCTGACCTGATCCTGGAACACACGCGCAACTTGCCCGCCCAGTACCTGCTGAACACACCTTTGGAGGAGATGTACCTGCACATCGCCATGATCGGGCGTCTGCGGGAGACGTACGAGCCTGCCATTGACTTCAAGCATGAGTATGGCGCGGACCATACAGAGATTACGCTCTGCGCCTACGACGATCCCAAGCCGGGCCTTCTGGCAAAGATCACGGGCGTCCTGTACGCCCTGGATGTGAACGTCCACACGGCCCAGGTCTTTACGCGCGATGCCAGCGTCCGCATCGCCATAGACACGCTCTGGGCCGACTACCGGGGCAAGCCGCTGTCCACCCATAAGAGGGCCGAGGTGCAGGAGAACCTGCGGCGCGTCTTGACGGGCGACATCGGCATCGGCCAGTTGCTGCAAGACCACAAGAAGCCCCTGAAAGAGCAGACCATCTACGCCGCCAAGCTGGATGACAACGTCTCTGAGCGCTTCAGCCTGCTGGAAGTGAGCGCCCCGGACGAGACCGGCGTCCTGTACCGCCTGACGCGGGCGATCTCCAGTCTGGGCTGGAATACCCACGCCGCCCGCCTATCGGTTTGGGGGAGCCGCGCTCGTGATGCCTTCTACGTCACGGACTTAGACGGAAAAAAAGTGCCCGCCGGCGACGTCTCGCGCCTGCTGGACGCACTGCCGACGGAGGCATATGTGCGAAAAAAGCGGGTCACGTCCGCAAGGCCAATTCGTAGCTAGTCCAAGCTTAGAGAGCAGAAAGACATGGCATTCACGAAGCACAGCCACGGCGGGTGGGGCGGGTCCGGGGAGACCAAGCCGCTCCG
>JAYTRQ010000110.1:0-6986 GCA_043746125.1 Armatimonadota bacterium
AGAGAGGACGCAAAGAACGATCTGGCTCCTCTCCTGTCCCCGCGAAGTGGTGGCTCGGCCGCAGGCGACTCAGCAAAGGAGTTTACTCCATTGACTCTAATGGCTCTAATGGCTCTAATGGCTCTAATGGCTCTAATGGCTCAAGTTCATATGCAATCGCCCTGGGCCGGGGCGCAGGGCGATTACATGTGAACTTCAGCCAAGAGAGTCAATGGATTAGACTCCTGCACTGAGTCGCCTGCGGCCGAGCCACTACCGTGCGGGGGCAGGAAAGGAGCCCGATCGTTTTTTGCGTCCTCTTTTTTGCCAGCGAAGGGCTTTAGCCCATTGGCTCAAGTTCATAGACAATTGCCCTGGGCGGTCACAACTTCAGCGCCAGCCAGAGCGTCAGGGAGGCAAAGAGTAACATCGCCGGCGTCGTCCACAGCCCAGCCCGGAAGAAGTCGGACGCCCGGACATCCTCGCCCTTCTTCCGGGCACCCGAAATGACGAGCATGGTGGCGAGCGACCCAGTCAGGGTCAGGTTCGGCCCCAAGTTGCACCCCAGAAGCGCCCCGTACTGTGCGAAGGGTCCCGCGTGTGCCTCCTTGAGCGTTGAGATCGCCAGCAGGGCCATCGGGACGTTGTTGATGACGTTGCTTCCCGCTCCGGTCCCAAAGGTGGACGCCAAGAGGACAGCCAGCGGGTCCTGCCCCACCGCGCCTAATTCTCGAGCCACGAACTGGGTCAGCCCAGTTCTCCACCCCCCGGATGACGACGAACAAACCGATCACGAATGGGAAGAGCGACCAGGAGACGTCACGCCAAACGTCCCATTTCACCTGATGCCGGGCCACGCCCCAAGCAGCGAGCCCGACACAGCCAGCGAGGGCCACCACGCAGGGCGGCACACCTCGGAGCGACCCGATGAAGTACCCGACGAGAACACAGGCCAGCGCAACCAATGCGCCACGAAAATACGGGCCGTCCGGCAGGACGCTCCCCGGCGTCGGCAGGTCGTCCGTCGGGAACGCCTGCGGCAGCTCGCGCCGAAACAGCCTTCGGAAGACGAGATAGTTTACGGCCAGCGCGGTGGCCTGTGGCAAGGCCATCCGCAGCACAAACGCCCCGAACGTGAAGTGGAACGCGCTCTGGAACAGCAGGTTGGTCAGATTGGAGACCGGCAGCAGGAGTGAGGCCGTGTTGGCGACAAACGCACACGCCAGCAGGAATGGCCTGGCCCTGAGCTTCAATCGTCCGACGAAGGCCAGCACGACCGGCGTCAGGATAATCGCCGTCGTATCCAGCGACAGAAGGGCCGTCACGACCGCCCCCAGCAGAAACACGTTCCTAAAGAGCGCCTCTCCATTGCCTTTCGCGGCGCGGGCAGCGTGGAGGGCCGCCCACTCAAAGAAGCCAGACCGGTCGAGCAGACCCGACAGCAGCATCAGGGCCAGCAGGAAGGCCAGAACGTCCGCCCCCTGCGCCGTCGTGTGCCATGCTTGGACGGGTGTTTCCAGACCCAGCAGCAGCATCAGGCTGCCTCCGAGGCACGTCGCCCACGCCTCGTGCAGCCCGCGCGGCCGGGTCAGCATCAGAATCAGGGTCAGGATGAAAACGGTCAGCGTCAGGAAAAGTCGCATGATCTAGTCTACCTGGCTCAGACACTTAAAACCGGCGGTAAAAAAAGAGGTTCGGCCAGAGCAACTATTTGGGGGGCACAGTGTCTCAATAACAGTAAGACAAAAGCCGACGCTCGGGTACACTCGTACCAAATGTCATTCGCCACTGAAAAGGATACGTCTATGAAGACACAAACAAAGCGCGGCCTCGGCCGCATCGCCCTCGCCGCTTCAGCCGCCCTGATGCTGGCCGGCTGCGCCCAGCGACGGGCCTACTACGCCCCTGGCCCGTTCGGCTACGCGCCGCCGGTCGTCGTGGTCCACCATTACGGCCCCGGCTACGGCGGCGGGTACGGCTACAGAGGCGGGCCGGCCGTGGTCCACGTCCACCACTATGGGGGTGGGTACGGGGGAGGCTATGGCGGGGGATATGGCGGGGGATACGGCCGAGGGCCGATTGTCATCCATCACTACCACCGGTAGGGCGGCTTACCCCAAGGCCCGGCTGGGGTATACTGGGGGCAGCCTTTCGCTGCCCTCTGGACGACACGCCCCCATCATGCAAGCCACCCTCGAAGCCATCACCGAAGACCTGCACTCGCTCCGCACCGCCGCCCTCGTTCCGAAACTGGAGGCAGGACTAAACCCGCATCAGCTACAAGCGTTCCGCCATGACGACGGGCCGTGCCTCGTTCTGGCAGGCGCGGGGTCTGGCAAAACCACAGTTTTGACGCGAAGAGTGGCACGGCTCCTGGCGCGGGGCGTGGACCCGCAGCGGACGTTCGTCGCCACGTTTACCAAGAAATCCGCTGAGGAGATGGGGACGCGCCTGGCCGGGCTTCTGGGGGACGGCGGCAACGCCATCGTGGAAAAGATGTGGATTGGGACGTTCCACGCGCACTGCCTGCGGATACTCAAGCACGAATGGGCGCACCTCTACGGTAAGGCCGGGTACTTCCAACTTGCTGACGAAAACTGGCAGGTGCGCGTCGCCAAGGCCATTCTAGGCGACAAGGATTGGATGGCGCGGGGCCTGCCTTCACCGCCGTTTGGCCTGAATATTGCGTATGATCCCAAAGGTGCCCTCAGCGCCGTGTCCGCCGTCAAGAACCGGGGCTTCAAGGTGGAGGAGGCAGAGGCCGCCTTCCGCGCCCACGAGCCAAACTGGGCGGACCCAGCCATTCAGACACTGGCGAAGTTCTGGCGCTGCTATGAGCAGGCGAAGCAGGCCAAGTTTGACGTTCTCGCCAGGAAGCCATCGCGCCGGCTGGACTTCGACGACCTGCTGATTGAGGCCCTGACGCTGCTCCAGGAGCAGCCCCAGATCCGCCAGAAGTATCAGCAGTTCTTCCAATATTTCTGCATCGACGAGACCCAGGATACGAGCACCGTGCAATGGGAGATCGCTCGGCTTTTGGCCGCGCCTCAGGGCAACGTGTTCATCGTCGGAGACGTCGGCCAGGCCATTTACAGCTTCCGGGGCTGCTCGCCCGAAGCGACCGTGGGCCAATTCGGTGCGGCCTACCCGAACGGGACGATTATCCGCCTGCCGGCCAACTATCGGTCGTCAGCCACCATCGTGCGCGTTGCCAATGAGCTGATCAGTCGGTCCGGGATTGACGCCAAGTACAGGCTCGAGATGGAGGCGACCCAGCCGGAAGGCGAGGACCTGTCCCAACACGAACACGAACACGCTGAGGCGGAAGCGCTCTTCGTGGCCGAGTCGCTCAAAGGCTTACAAAGCCGGGGCGTGCTCCTGCGCGACTGTGCCGTGCTCTTCCGCACGAACGCCTACTCGCGGGCATTGGAAGAGGCCTTCGTCAAGAATGGCGTACCGTACGTCCTGCAAGGAGCGATGGGCTTTTACTCCCGGCGCGAAGTGCGCGACTTGGTCGCATTTCTGCAACTGTCGGTGGAGCGAGACAGCCCTGCCGCCGATGAGGCCGTCAAGCGTGTCCTGAACGTGCCGTCCAAGACGTTCGGCAAACCAACTCATTTTCTGGGACAGGCGTTTATCGCCGAAGTCGAGACACAGGCGGGGCGCAAAGGCCACTCATTGTACCGCAGCCTGGCCCTCGGTATGTTCAAGACGACCAACCAGGGACTGGCCGTGAAAGACTTCCGGGACCTGATCCGTGACGTCTCGCTGGCCGGGGACTCCGTGGAGGCCCGGCTCCGCAAAGCCCGCGAATTGGGCTATGACGACTGGCTTCTGCGCGAAGAGGGCCACGTCGAGGACGAGGGCAACTCACGCCTGGACAACCTGGAAGAGCTGTGCGTCGCCTCCGCCGCGTTCCCGTCTCCGCAGGACTACCTGGACTTCGTCGCCGCCCAGAACAAACCCAAAGACGGTGCTGAGATCGGTGATGCCGTGGAGATGATGACCATTCACCGGGCCAAGGGCCTGGAGTGGCCCACCGTCTTCGTCGTCGGCTTCGCCTTCGGGATGCTGCCACACCACCGCTCCCTGCGCTGGCTGGACGAGGAGAAGACGCAACTTGCGGCGGACAGCGTGGAGGAAGAGCGGCGCCTGGCCTATGTCGCCATCACACGGGCCAAAGAGCGCGTCTACCTCTCGTGGCCCTTGCAGCACCAGACCCGCGCCCTGTCCCGCTCGCCGTTCCTGGGCGAGATGCCTTCGCTGCCGGCTATGGAGTCAAGTGAAGAGGTCGCCCTGTAAGCAGGGTGGCCTCTTCGCTTGTGCGGAATGTGCCCCATTACTGGGTATGGTTGTCCACGACGGTTGTGTCGCCGTCACAGGTGACGTTGCTCTCATCGTCCGTCGCGCCCGTCTTATGGTCATGCTCCGGCGTCACGCCGTGGCCCAGGCCGGTCACGGCATTGTCGTTGCCGTGCTTGTCCACGACCACCGCGCCCGCGCCGCTGGCGACGCCACCCCACCACCGCACCAATGACCGCGCCGACCAGGCCACCCGCCAGACCGCCGACGGTGCCCTTTTCGGCTTCGCGGTCCGGGTTGTTGTCTTTGCCGTGCGGGGTGCCGTCGTCCGCCCGCAGATCCTCAGTGCCGTTAGCCACGTCGCGGAGTCTTGCACTCGCTTTTTTCGCAGGGTTAGATCTGTGCCACGTTCCGGCCGTCGTGCACGAACGGCTCGGCCAGGTGCCGGAGGCCCGCCCCGTCGTCGGTCTTAATCGGGGCGTCAGAATACTGGACTAGATACGCCCGGCGCATCCTGTCCGTCGTGTTGAAGCCACTACGGTGAAATGTCGTGCTGGAAAATACGGCGATACTGCCCGCCGGGACGGTCACTGGGGTGCCCGGATTGTCGCCGAAGTTGCCCACCATGTCGTTTGTTACCTCGTCTTTGACGTGCTGGACTTTGGCTTTCGTGCCGTTCTCCTCGCTCACATCATCCAGGGCGCACCAGCAGCCGACGTAGGGCGGGTTCGCGTAGGGGATGTAGCCCTCATCCTGGTGCCAGGAAAAGCTCATACCCTTTTCGGCGGCTTCGACGACGTATTGGTCCAGGAATAGAAACGCTTCCGGCCCGAGGGTCGCGCGGCAGATTTCGGCCATCAGCTCGCTGAAGATGAACTCGCGGACGGCATGGTTTTCCTGGGACAAGAACGGCAGGAAGTCGCGGCTGCCCTTGTGGTTGATGCCCAGTTTATCCACGCCCTGCCGGTCCATCTCGGCATCCAGTTCGTCCATCTTCTGCCGGCAGGCGGCCCGCATGGCCTCCAAATGGGCGGGGGGGATGGCGTTCTCCATAATGAAGTAGCCTTCGTCCTGGTATTGCTTCTTTTGTGCGTCTGTGATCATAGTCAAGTCTCCTTGAGGTGAGGGAAGCCGGCCCCCGCTTTCCTAGCGGCTGGCGACGTTCCGGCCGTCCTGGGGGAACGGCTCAGCGATGTAAAAGGGTGTCCCGTCTTCCTTCAGCACAGGCTGGGACGACCTCTCACGCCACTCGCTGGTCTGGCTGTTCCCAGGACAAGACGACATTTTACTGGATGAGTCGCCGGACTACGTTATGTGGATCGGCATCTTCACACCCCGTCTTTTAGCGCGGGTCTGCACGACACCGGAGACGCGGACCCTGCGCGTGGACGACCCGCCGGGCGGCTTCTGCCGTCGCCTCCCGGAGCAGCACTACACTCGTCTGGGGTCCCTGTTCGCCGAAGTGGAACAGTCCGCGCCCGAACCGGCCCGTTTCAATGCGGGCCTGGGATACGCCTTGCTGTCGGCCTGGGAGGCGTATCGGTCGGCGGAAGAACCGGCGGCGGGTCCGGGCGTCTACCCAGCCGTGGAGCAGGCGGCCCGGACGCTCAGGGACGAGGCCGAACAGACGTCGGTGGAGCAGATCGCGCGGGGCGTCGGCCTGCACCTATATGGGCCGGGCAAGGGCGTCTCCGTCTCACAGGCGGCTTTGGAGGCTCGGCTCGGCAGCTACCCACAGTTCCACCGCGTCTTCAAGCAGGAGATGGGCTGTGGCCCGGCGCAATATTGGCGTCAGATGGAAAAAGGAATCGGCGCAGGCAGTGCCGAAACTGACCCCATCGTTTGACGGAAAAGCTCGAAACAGAAAAAGGACACCGAAACCATGCCGAAGATTCCAATCGCGCTGCAAATGTACACCCTGCGTGATGACACCGGGAAGGATTTCGCCGGGACCATCCGCAAAGTCGCCGACATCGGCTATGCCGCCGTAGAACTCGCCGGACACGGCGGCCTGCCCATCCAGCAGCTCGCGTCCCTGCTGGCCGACAACCACCTCAGGGTCGCGGGCAGCCACATCGGCCTGGACCAACTGGACGCCGATCTGTCCAAGGTCATCGAGGAGAGCCTAGCCCTCGGCAACCGCTATGTGGTCGTGCCCTACCTGCCAGACGACCGCCGCAAGACGGCCGACGACTACAAGAAAGTCGCCGAGGATCTGAACAAATACGGCCAGGCCATCCAAGCCGCGGGGCTGACCCTGTGCTACCACAACCACGACTTCGAGTTCAAGCCGCTGGACAATGGCCAGATGGGCGAGGACATCCTCCTGGACAACACGGACCCGATGTTTGTCAAGGCCGAAGTAGACACCTATTGGGTTTTAAAGGCCGGGCAGGACCCTGTGGCCTTTATCCAGAAGCACGCTGGGCGTGTGCCGTTGCTGCACATTAAGGACATGGACCCCGCCGATGGCTCGTTCGCCCCGGTCGGGACGGGCAAGCTGCCCCTAGACGCCCTGATCGCCGCTGCGCCGGGCGTGGGCACAGAATACTTAATCGTCGAGCAGGATGTCTGCAAGGGTCCGGCGATTGAGGCGGTGACGCTGTCCTACAATAATCTGAAGGCGAAGGGCTACGCGTAGAGCCCACTCGGCACAAGTGCTTTCCCTCTCACTTCGAGAGGGGAGGGACTTATGCCCGAGGGGT
>JAYTRQ010000111.1:0-2193 GCA_043746125.1 Armatimonadota bacterium
CCTGCCGGAGTTCGAGGGCCACAAGATCAAGCGCACCCATACGGTAGACGGCTGGGAGATATTGGTGGGCGAGAACGCGACTTCCAACGACTATCTGACCACGAAGATCGCTGTTTCGTCCGACATCTGGCTGCATGTCCGGGCCGCCGCCTCGGCCCACGGCATCATCCGCGCCCAGAACCGCCCTGCCGCCATCTCTTTCTCCGCTTTGCAGCAAGCCGCCGAGATGGTCGCCGCCCGCAGCGAGTCCAAGCACTCCTCGCTGATCCCGGTAGACTATACCCTGAAGAAGTACGTCCGCAAGCCCCGCAAGAGCGCACCCGGCGCAGTAACCTACCAGAACGAGAAGACCCTGTTCGTGGCGGGCATCCACGGCGAGGGGAGCTAGGCCTGATGCTCCTTCATGGAATGTTTACAGGGGATGGTTTGACCTCGATTGAGAACGGGAGAGGCGTCTCTGCACTGCCATCACCGGGATCGTAGATCCACTGACTGGTTCCGTCGGCGCGGCGGCTGAACCGCAGCACCGGATCATGGCCAGGACCCGGCAGGATTGATAAGCTGTACTGCCGTGCGTTCTCACGGGTTGCCCATCCCTCGTAATACCATCCTGTTTTCTGCTTGTAATAGAGAGGGACCAAGTCGGAGGATTGCGCGGGGTAATCGCCGTGATCTGTCTGGTAATGTTCTATAGCCGCCATCAAAGGCTGACTCGTCTGAGCAAGAAGCCGAAGACGCTCGATGCCACCAGGACTGCGGGGATCAATGGGCTGGAAGCGAAGGACGATCAGCCCCAGCAAGGCCGCGTACACCACCTAAATGGCCCCAGCAAGATAAAAGACAACTTTCCCGATCTTTTTAGGGGATGCCATTCGCCGCCTTGAGCTGCTGCCAGTCGGCCTCTTTGATTAGCTTCAGCCCGATGAAGTCAGGATCACCGCCAAACGCACTGGGCTGGGCATTCTCGGGCAGGAAGGCGACCCAGCGCGAGTTGTCTGCTTTCGATGGCTTGGACTCGAACAGCAGCACCGTGAGATTCTTTACCGAAGCTACCTTCTTCTGCGACAAATTTGGGTTCGGCAGAAAAACGTGAGTGTTGTCGTCATAGGAGCGGAAGGCGGCATCCGATTTAGCATACGGCCACACCGCACCCTTCAATGTCGTCCAGTCCTTCATTGGCGGGAGTGTGCCGCCGTGGTCCTGGGCATATTGCAAAATGTCCGTCGTCAGCGCATGTATGCTCTCCCCAGACTGATTATGCCTCACACGCGCACGATACGATAGGAACTCTGTCAAGGAGAACAGCAGCACTCCGGCAGCGCTAAGGGTGACGACCCACCTGATGATTCGTCGCCTCCCGGCAGCACGGTTTCTTGTGTATACCACCGTCACGATTTCCCTTCTTCACTCTGCCAGCACGCGCAGGAACTCCGGCGGCACTGCGCCCGTCAGCCAGACGCCGTTGTCGGAACGATAGAAGAGGTGACCAGCCTGGATCATCGCCGCCGCGTCTACCGCGAAGAGGACAGGACGACCGTGACGGGCACCGACGACCCGCGCTGTCTCGGGGTCGGCGGAGAGGTGGACATGATGGCGGCGCATCTTGTCCAGCCCAGTGCGGGCAATGAGTTCCGCCGTTTGATGTCCAGTGCCGTGATACAGAACGGCGGGCGGAGCAGTGGGCGGAAGCTGCAAGTCCACCTCGACGCTATGGCCCTGGTTGGCACGGATGAGCGCCCCCGTGGGGTCGAAGGAAAACCGCTGCTTGCTGTTCTGGGCGACGACCTCTTCCAACTCGGCCCGTGACAGGCCGAACCGACGGCGGGCGCAGGCGGCAAGCAGGTCATCAACTCCCACCCATCCGCCCAGCGCCAATACCAACTCCAAGCCCTCGGGGTCGTGACGCAAGTGCTTACTCAGGAACTTGCTGACCTTGATTAGCCGCGTCTCGTTCATTCGTCAGTTCATTCTTTCCCGCCCCTACGGCTGAAAGAGCCGGTTCCACTCGGTGGCGATAGCTGTTGCACCGGCCAAATTCGGCTCGATCTGCATGACGATCCAGGGCTTGCGGGAGGCGGCCCCGTGTCCATGAAACAGCTTCTCCAGATCGGCCAGCAGGAATCCGTGGCGGCGGGCGAGGTCGCGGATGCCATCATTCAGCGCGTTGAAGGCCGATCGCGCCTGGGTCGCCAT
>JAYTRQ010000112.1:0-2191 GCA_043746125.1 Armatimonadota bacterium
CGAACGCCAAGATGTCCCCGCCTTTGCGGACGAAATCGGATCAAGAGGCGATCATAGAGGGACTGCGCGACGGCACCATTGATGCCATCGCGACCGACCATGCGCCCCATGCGCCCCACGAGAAGGAGCAGGAGTTTGCCCGCGCTCCGTTCGGGATGCTCGGCCTGGAAACGTCCCTGGGACTGGTCATCACGCACCTGGTCAAGCCCAATGTCCTGACGCTCTCGCAAATGGTGGAAAAGATGTCCCTCGCTCCGGCCCGCATCTTGGGCGTATCGGGCGGAACGCTTTCGCTAGGCGCACCCGCCGACGTCTCAGTGTTCGATCCGAACGCGGAGTGGGTCGTGGACGTCAATCAGTTCAGGTCCAAGTCCCGCAACAGCGTCCTGCAAGGCGTCACGTTGACGGGGCGGGCCGTCACGACGTTCGTGGGCGGGCGGCAAATCTGATGCACTCAATTTATCCCACCATCTACCGCGATGCGCTTGGCGAGGAGCAAACCGTTATTGAAAACGATGGCCAGACGTTGCGGATGGTTGTCCGGGGCGTCGAGTTTGAAGGAGGCGGTTTCGATGGCCTGACGGCGAAGACGCCGGAAGAGGCGTTGCATGCCGGTTTTACGCTTGATTCGTACCACGATCTCATCGCAGCGACCCTCATCTTTGAAGTGCCGATGCTTGTTGTTGCTGGAGTGAAAGCGGTTCCGAGCGTACTGACGGTCCATATTGACCTAGAAGGTGCTGGCCCCCGCGTAGAAGCCGACCGACATTGGTCCGACCCACGCATGTCTCTCTCTGTCGGAGACAAACAGTATTCATCCTCTGGCGGCTGGGGCTGCTTCGAGATGGAACTGCTCCAAATCCAGCGTCAACTGCCATCTGATGCTTACATGAAGTGCTGCTTCAACTGTGCCTTCTCGGGCTACAACCCCTATGGCAACGGGCTTTGGGGAATGTTCTGTCACCGGAACCACAAAGTTGAGTATTTACGCGCGTCAACTAAAGTGGAATGGTTACAAGTCCCATCTGCGGGCACAGTGCAGGAAATCTACCTATGTCCTGAATTTCAGAGATGGAACGGTGAAACAGGTTATCGCGATGGGCTTTTCATCAACCGCCTGAGCGTAACGCTGGACCGCACTGACAGCCTTGACCGACCTGCTGCCGCTCTTCCCGTCGAATTGGGCGAAACTGGAAAGACATGACCCAAGCCTACCTCGTCCTTGCGGACGGCACAACTTATACCGGCACCGCCTTCGGCGCGACCGGCACGTCTGTCGGTGAGGCCGTCTTCAACACGGGCATGACCGGCTATCAGGAGATTTTAACCGATCCCTCGTATGCCGGGCAGCTCGTGGCACTGACCTACCCGATCATCGGCAACTACGGCGTCACGCCGGACGATTTCGAGTCGCGGGGCGTTCAGGTCGCCGGTTTCATCGTCAAGGAACTGGCCGACGCGCCCTCCAACTGGCGCTCGCAGGGGACGCTGGACGGATTTCTACGTGAACACGGCGTGGTTGGGATCGCCGGGCTGGACACCCGCGCCCTGACCCAGCGCCTGCGCTCCGTCGGCGTGATGATGGGGGCGCTGTCGTCGGAGAAAACGCCCGAGGAACTCAAAGAAATGCTGGCAGCCGCGGCGGGCTATGAGGCCGTAGATTACGCCGCCCTGGTGACGACCAAAAAGCCGTACGTTTGGCCCTCGGCCACGGGCGAGACGCTGTACAAGATCGCCCTGCTGGACTGCGGCGTCAAGTTTAATATCCTGCGGTCGCTCGCTGCCCTCGGCGTTGAGGTCACGGTCTTCCCGGCTCACACGCCCGCTGAGGACATCTTGGCGACCAACCCCGACGGGGTCTTTCTGTCACCCGGACCCGGCGACCCCGCCCTGCTCGGCGACATCGTTCAGGCCGTGCGCGTGCTGGCTCACGCGAAGCCGATGATGGGGATCTGCCTGGGCAACCAGCTTTTGGGCTGTGCCTTCGGCGGACATACTTTTAAGATGCCCTTTGGCCATCGCGGGTCCAATCACCCCGTCAAAGACTTGGAAACGGGCCGCGTGGTCATCACGTCCCAGAACCACGGCTATGCCCTGGCCGCCGACGGCTTCACCGACCCGGACGTGGAGGTCTGGCAGATCAACCTCAACGACGGGACAGTAGAAGGCCTGCGGCACAAGACTCTGCCGA
>JAYTRQ010000113.1:0-6972 GCA_043746125.1 Armatimonadota bacterium
CCGACGGCGATGCCGGACCCGCCGTTACACAGGAAGTTTGGGAACTTGGACGGCAGGACAGTCGGCTCGCGCCGGGTCTGGTCGTAGTTCTCGGCCCAATCTACGGTATCGCGGTCCAGGTCTTGCAACATCTCCATCGCGAACGGGGCCATGCGGGCCTCAGTGTAGCGCTGAGCCGCAGGTGGATCTGCATCAATACTGCCAAAATTTCCCTGCCCATCCACGAGCAGGTAGCGCATATTGAAGTCCTGCGCCATGCGGACCATCGTTGCGTAGAGGGCCTGGTCGCCGTGCGGGTGGTAGTTCCCCATACAATTGTGAACCAGAACACCGTTCGCGATGAACTCATGATCCTCGTCTACCTGAATGTCATAGGTGACTTCTTCGGCGACTTCGCGGACTGCCTTGACGCGGGCGAAGGAAATTCCGTCGCGTGTCAGATCACGGACCAGCATGGCGTAAGGTGACTCCAGCACTTCCAACTTTGCGGTGATACCTAAGTCAGTGAGAGTGGAGGAGTAGACTTCGAAGTGCTCGGTCAAGTCGGCACTATAGCGAAGTTTCGCGCCGGACGGGTACTTCAGGCCGGAGCGGACTTTTTTGCCGGATGCGGTGGCGTACCAGCCGCCGCCGACATGACGCTGCTGGAACTCGGTGAGAACAGCCTTGCCTAAATACGGGATGAGTTGAGCCTTTTCTACTGCGACCTTCCGCCCAGCCTGATGCTGCGCGACCTGCGCACTCTTTCCAGGGTGGCAAAGCGGCAAGTCTTGAGTGAGCTTCTGGAATGACTGGCTGCGAACCTCCAAGGCGTAGTAAGGCTGACGCTCCTGCACGGCCTTCCCTGAGAACGTGGAGTTGTTCGGCTCATAGCGATAGAGCGTACTGTGAATTCCCAGACTCTGAATAAGGGTTTGCACGTCACGCGAAAACTGCTCACTGATGCTGGTCAGGACGCACACGTTTCGGTCGGTGTGGATGGAGCTATCCCCATCTACGAAACCCGCCAAGAAGGAGTAGATTACAGACGGAGGCGACTGGTGGATCACGGCAGGCACAGAGATGTTGCCCGCCAGCCTGTTCTGCAAGCCGAACGCCTGAATGATTTGCCGGTTGACACTGGTGCTATTGACCCGGAGTGTGTACAAGCCATCACGCTCACCGATGACCGTACTGACGTCGAACTTGCGGCAGAAGATGCCTTGCAACTTTTCCAAGACGGCTGCATTCTGGCAGGCGAAGCTGAGTCGATCGTAGCCACGCTCACGGTCTCGGTCTACCCAGCCGTCTGCCAGGAAGAAGCCAAGCACGTAGGCCATGTCTTCGTCTACCGTGATGCCGTTCGTTTTGACAAGATTGGACGTCTCAGGAGCAGCAGAGCGGACAACGACGTACTCGCCGGGGGTGAGTTCGTCTGCCGACTTCCAGACGGTTGTTAGTTCGGGTGTCCAGACCTTGAACTGCTGGCCGGGAGTGCAATGCAGGGTCGCGCCACTGTCAAACTCCACCTCGCGCAATGGCTGGGGCGGCATGACGTAGGCCTGAGTCACGCGCTGGACGGCGGCTTGGGTATAGACGGTATCGCCGACGTTCAAGGCCTCAATCGGGGTCAGGCCGCGCGGGGTGGACACCAGGGTCCCGGCCACGAAGCATTCCCCGACCACTTTGGCGGATTTGCGGTGCTGGCCGGCGGGGGTCAGGTTCAGGTCGCTCATCGCCATCAGAATGCGGCGGTGAACGGGCTTGAGGCCGTCGCGCACGTCGGGCAGGGCGCGGGCGATGATGGTGGACATGGCGTAGTCGAGATACGACTGGCGCATCTCGTCTTCGATGCTAATGTTCAGCACGGTCAGACCGGCGGGCTGCTGAAGCGCCATCAGACCAACGGCGGTGCCGGTCTCGGGGACATCGTCGGGGAGATCATCGGGGAGATCATCGGGCGTCGCGGAGGTCAGATCGGGCGTAGGGATTTCTTCGTCGGCCATGAGTTGTCCTTTACACGGAGTCGGTGCTGAGAAGGGGCGATATTATTGCTAACATTATAGCGTATCTGGCAGGGAATGTCAAGTAGACAGGGGGGAGAGGAGCAGAAACGGGGGATAAAAGTCGGACCGGGCCGTGTTCGCCCGGGCATTAAAATGCCCCTCTGAAAGGCTCCGCCGACCGTCCTGCGAACGGAAGAGCGGGCAAGGAGCAGCAGGACGGGTAAGCCCTCCCTCCGTGCCCTGGCCCGGACGGACACAACCCGCGTGGGACCATTTATGAGCGCCCGTATGCTATAATGGTGCAGCCTCTAGCGCACTCCAAGGAGAACACGATGAACAAGACCCTTCCCACCCTGGCCGCCGCCCTGCTGGCCGCTGGACTTCTGCCCGCCGCCTCACAGGCCGCGCCGACCAAACCCAAGCCCGCCAAGATGGTGTCGGTGTTTCAGGCCGACAAGTGCCATATGCTTTTCACCGCCGGTCAGGCCAAGAAGTATGCCTACGCCTGTCCGGACAGCAATGGGAAGATGAAAGTGGTCAAGGTCTCAGCCGCCGTCGCCAAGGCCGGATTGGCGAAGACTGCCGCCGCGCTGGCCTCCAAGAAGGCGATGTAGAGACGGAGACACGCACGAAAAAGGGCGCGGACCGAATGGTCCGCGCCCTTTTCATTTGGGACGTCTAGGCGTCGGCCGTCTCGTGGGCCACTTCCAGGCCGGCCGCCCGCCGGTGCTGGGCCAGGACGTGCGAGGGCACCTGCTTCAAGAAGTAGCTGCCGACAAACAGGACGATGCCGATGTCATCCAGCATCCCGATAACGGGGATGTACTGGGGGACGTTGAGCGGGGAGACCGCGAAGACCAGGGCGGCGACCAGAACGGCCTTCGCCACGGCGGGCACGCGGGCGTCGAGTAGGAGCAGGCGGAACAGTTGTAGCTGCTTGGGCGCGGACTGAATGAGGTTCGTTGCTGCCTTCCAGCCGCCGACCCGCCGGGTCATGGTGACAATCCGCCATATCTGTTTCCAGAGGTTCATTAGGGTTTCTCCTGAGAGAGCGCTTGATCTAAATTGCAGGTTGAGGGCTATTCCTGCACACAGTGTTTGAACGCGGAACGGGGCGGATTTGTTCCGTGAGGCCTTGAGGGGAGCGGAAAGAGCAGGACAAAGCAAGAGGGCGGGGCTTGCCCCACCCTGATGCCATAGGATTACGCGGCCTGCGCGGCCATGCGGTCGCTGTCGTAGGCGCGGACGGCGTTGCGGCCGGACTCTTTAGCGGCATACAAAGCGGTGTCGGCCCGCTTGACCAGGTCGCGGGGCGTGCGGGCGTCGCCAGGGAAGGTGGCGCAGCCCAGGCTGACCGTGACGTGGGCCGGGGCGGACTTCTCGCCCATCTTGTCCCCGAGAGCGAACTGCGTCTCGGCCACGGACCGGCGGATGCGCTCGGCGATCAGGCGGGCCTCGTCCGCGCCGGCCTCGGGGCAGATGATGACAAACTCCTCGCCGCCGTAGCGAGCGGGCTTGTCTACGTTCCGCAGAGAGTTCCGCAGGACGACGCCCATCTGACCCAGGAGGGCATCGCCGGCCGGGTGGCCCAGGGTGTCGTTGAACGATTTGAAGTGGTCAATGTCCAGCAGGATGACCGAGAGGGGGCGGCCGTAGCGCTCGGCCCGAGCCATCTCTTCGGCCAGGTTTTCCTCGAACTGGCGGAAGTTGTCGAGGCCGGTCATTGGGTCGCTGTAGGCAAGCGACCGGAAGTCCTGCTGGACGAGGACGCGCTGGAGCGGGAACGAGGCGCGAGTCGCCAGGTGCTCCAGGAGCAGGACACACTCGGGGGGCAAGCCCTGGGGCGCGGCGTAGCCGGCGTAGAGCATTCCCAGGGGGCCTTCGACGCCGTCCAGCGGCAGGCAGGCGAACGAGCCGACCGTGGGGTCAATGTCGAACAGGCGTGAATCGACCCGATCCGCGTGGGCGTCAGCGGCGTAGAAGGCGCGGACGTTCTCGCCGTGCAGGGGCGCGGAGAGTGACCAGTGGGCTGTCCGGGCCTCCTCCACAGACAGGACGGACAGGAGGGTGACCCGGTCTCGCGGGCCGCTGGCCGCCCGTAGCTCCAGGGTCGAGCCGTCCACACTCTTGAGGTAGACGGCGCAGACGGCGCAGTCGGTCTGCTCCTGGACGTTCAGCAGGATCAGGTTCAGAGTCATGTCGAGGTCGTAGGCGGCTTCCATCATCTGGGACATGTCGAGCAGGGCGGACAGCCCCTTCTTCTCGGCGTGCAGGACGCCCAGGCGCTGCTCCATCTGGACGCGTAGGACGCCGACGAAGAGGGCGACGACGGGGAAGGAGAGGGCGATGGCGGCGGCGTGGCCGGGGGCGTTGGAGATCGGGTTCAGGCGCAGGGCGAACAGGCCGCAGGTGGCGGCCATCCCCAGGCTGGTCAGAAGGCCCAGGCGCAGGCCGTAACAGAGGGTCGCCATGAGGACGGGCAGGTACAGGGCGCAGGCCAGGGCTGAGTTCGCCCCACCCGTCAGATGGACGAAGGTGACGGTGAGAAGGGAGAATACGGTCGCGACGAGGCCGTTGCGCCGCCAGTGCGCCTCGCTCGCGCCGAGCAGCCACCCGTGCCGCTCGGCCAGCAGATAGAGGCCGATGGCAAGGGCGGCCAGGGCTACGAGAGGCAGAGCACTCCCGCCCGCCGCGATACCGGCTCCACCGGCCAGCACGCCGAACGCTACGGCCGAGGGCCAGTCTTGTGCAGCTTGTTTTCGCAAAGTCCTTGCTGATCCTCGACGTTCTTTTGGGTTGAACCTAAGTCTTGGGGCGGCCTTCCAGCCGCTCCTTCGCACGGGCCAATTGTGCCCGTACCGCTTCGCGGCCGGTCCCGCCGAACGACTCGCGGGCATCCGCGCTGCTCCTAGGGCTGACCAGGGCGGTCGGGTCCACGCCGCCGAACAGCGAGGAGGCGGCCGTCAACTCTTCAGCCGAGAGGTCTTCCAGGACACGCCCCGCCCGGACGCAGTCTCCAACGATCTTCCCGACCACTTCATGTGCCTGCCGGAAAGGCAGGCCTTGTCTGACAAGAGCATCGGCCAAATCAGTGGCGGTGGAGAAATCCCCACGCAGTGAGGCCGCCATGCGGTCCGTGCGGAACCGCGTGTTTCGCAGTAGCGTGTCCAGGACGCTCAAAGACACATGAGCCGTGTCCAGGGCATCAAAGAGGCTTTCTTTATCCTCCTGCATGTCCTTGTTATACGCCAGCGGCAGGCCTTTCATCACCGTGAGCAGAGCCATCAAATCGCCGTAGACCCGGCCGGTCTTGCCGCGCACCAGTTCGGCGACGTCCGGGTTCTTCTTCTGCGGCATGATGGAACTGCCGGTCGTCACATTGTCGCCCATCTCGACCCAGCCGAACTCGGGCGAGTTCCACAGGATCAGTTCCTCGCACAGACGCGATAGGTGCATCATCACCAGGGCGAGTGCGGACACCGTCTCGATGGCGAAGTCCCGGTCCGAGACCGCGTCAAGACTATTATCAGCCACCCCTGCAAAATTTAGCAGGGCCGCAACTCGGTGCCGGTCAATTGGGAACGTCGTGCCAGCCAACGCCCCCGCGCCCAGCGGCAGCACGTCCACGCGCTTCCGGGCTTCTTCTAAACGCTCGTCGTCTCGAGCCAGCATCCAGAAATAGGCCAGCAGATGATGGGCCAATCGCACCGGCTGGGCGTGCTGCAAGTGGGTCATGCCCGGCAGCAGCGTATCTAAATGCTCCTCGCTCTGTCTAACAAGGCTTGCTTGCAGCCCACCGATCCGCTCCCGCAGACCGTCAATGGCGTCCCGGACGTACAGCCGCAGGTCAGTGGCTACCTGATCGTTACGCGACCGGGCCGTGTGCAGCTTGCCCGCGACCAGCCCGAGGCGCTCGGTCAGCAGCGTCTCGACCGCCATATGGACGTCTTCGGCGTCCGGGTTGAGCGTCGCCACGCCCGAATGGAGATCGGCGGCCAGCGCTTCCAGGCCAAATTTGATAGTGAGCGACTCGTCTGGGGTGATTATTCCACATTCTCCCAGCATAATCACATGCGCGACGCTGCCTTCGATGTCGTACGGCCAGAGCCGCTGGTCGAAGCGCAGGCTGGCGTTGAACTGGTGGACTTGGGCGTCGGTTTCCTGGGCAAACCGCCCGGCCCAAAGTTTGGGGGCTGATGACATGGTGTAATGGTCCTATGGGTGTAATGGTCCTATGGGTGCAAGTTCGGCGGCGGGGGCCAGGTCTTGTCGGACGGGGCAAAGGTGATAGGCGAGGCGACGACAGACTTTCTCCTGCCACGCCTCATCATCACTATCGCGTAGGAGATACCTGGAACCGCGGCCACTATGCTCAAGGCATCACTCAGCCCGCCCCAAGGCGGTTTCCCTCGAAGCAGTGTGGAAACCAACAGGCAGCCGAAAAAGGCAATCCCGGTCAGTGCAAGCGGTGCGAGGAAGCGGCTCTTGTCATTCCCGTTGGGGAGCATACGGATTACATTGCCGACAACGCCGATCAGGCAGAACGCAATCGTCATCAGGCGTATCGCGGAATAGCCGGCCAGCCAGTGAAGTATTGAAAGTGGAAACAGTTTGATTGCCTTTAGGGTGTGGAAGTCAGGGGGCGATCCGCAGAATACGGCTCTCCCCCCCTGCCAGTATCACGGAGAGCCGTGGCCCCTGCCCGACCGTCCGGCCGCTCAGGACGTCCACAATCGGCCCGGTGCGGCCGGTATCCAGCATCAGCGGCCCGGCCTGTGCGGCATGAACGACCAGAAAAGGGCCGTTGGCGTAGACGTGCGCGTCGCGCTGGGTGAACAAGTGAACTCCGGCCATTCGGGCGGCCACGCGCAGCAGTTCCGAAGTCAGGCCGGGGACGCCGACAAACAGCGAGGGGCCGCTGGGCGTCCGGCGCAGGGCGACGGCGGCGGAGCCGTCGGCGTAGGTCGCCAGGACTTCGTCGGGGCGG
>JAYTRQ010000114.1:0-2188 GCA_043746125.1 Armatimonadota bacterium
CCGTGCCCTGCGGACACTGGAGCGGACCGAGACGGACCTGCACCGCTCCGCCCGTGACTTCGGCGGACACCGGCTCAAGGCCGCCGAACTGTGCCATCAGGCACAGATCGAGATCCAGCAGGCGATCCAGTACGACAAGAACTAGGGGACTTCGAAATCCGGGGGAAGAGCCGCGTCAGACCACAAAGTCCGGCGCGGCTCTTTCTTCGACGCGGCCATCGGAGTAGCCGATGATGAGGCGCTGGCATAGGCCGACGAACAGACCGACTTCCACGACGCCGACGATGGTTTTAAGCTGGGCTTCCAGCGTGTCCGGGGACGGCAGGGGCGGGCCGAAGGCCAGGTCCAACACATACAGGCCATCGTCACTCAGGAAAGGCTCGCCGGAGAGCAGGAGGCGGCGGGGGGCGGGGACGCGGAACACCTCTTCAAGACGGGCCTGTGTCCAGGTCCAGGCGTAGGGCAGGATGGCGACAGGCAGCGGACGTGCGCCCAGGGCGGGCTTGACCTTAGACTCGTCCACGATGATGATCTCGACATCCGTGGCGGCAGCGACAATTTTCTCGCGCACCAGAGCGCCGCCCCCCCCTTTGATCAGCCGAAAGTCGGGGTCTACTTCATCTGCGCCGTCAATGGTAACGTCAAAGCGATCAACGTCTTTGTGCTCCACAAACGCCAGGCCGTAGGAGAGGCCTAACTCTTCGGACTCGAGGGACGTGGCGACGCAGTGGAGGTGGAGGTTTTCGGCTTGAAACCGACGCCCAAGGGTGTGAATCGCGAGGGCCGCCGTGCTACCCGTGCCCAGCCCGACCGTCATACCGTCCTGAACGTAGGACACGGCACGCTCGGCGGCGATCTGCTTGGGGTTCACGGCGGCTCCTGTGGAGAGAGGGAAGAAGAAAAAAGTGTAGTGCCCGGAAAGAGACTCGAACTCTTACAGGGTTGCCCCCATAACGACCTCAACGTTACGCGTATACCATTTCGCCACCCGGGCACGTACGGGGGCTATTATACCGCCCGCCTGAGCGGTTGTCAAGACGGCGGCGGAGCGTGGTTGCGCGATTCGCCCAGTCGCGGTCGGCCCGCGCCGCCTCCGTAGCCGCATTCTCCACCGCGTAAGCTGTAGGAACTCTCAGCGCTTGAACGTGTCCCAAGCGAAACGGACGATGATGCCGGACAGCACGACCAGGAACAGGACACGAACGAACCGGCTGCCCTTCGCCACCGCCAGCCGTGTCCCCAGCAGTGACCCGCCGACGTTGCAAACGGCCATCGGCAGGGCAGCCCAGTAAAGCAGGTGTCCGGTCAGGCCGAAGTACAGCACGGCGGAGAGGTTCGTGGCGGCGTTGATAACTTTGGACGAGGCGGAGGCGGCGAGGAAGCTCAGCCCAAAGAGGCCAACGAACGTGAAGATCAGGAAACTCCCCGTCCCTGGCCCGAAGAAGCCGTCGTAGAAGCCCAAAGCGCAGCCCACCCCCACCCCATACCAGCGCTGGCGGGCCGGATCGAGGCGAGGCGCGTGGAGCGCCCCGAAGTCCTTTTTGAAGAAGACGTAGATAGCTACGGCGATGAGCAGGAGGAGGAGGAAGGGTTTCAGCCGGTCGGCGTGGATCAGGCTTACCGACCGCGCCCCCAGGCCGGAGAAGGCGAACGCGGCCAGTGCGGTAGGTAGAACGACCGGCCAGTCAATCTTGACGTGCCGCGCATATTGGGTCGCCGCCACTGACGTCCCCGTGATGGAAACCAGCTTGTTCGTGCCTAGAATAGTGGATACGGCCGCGTGGGGCAGGAGAATGAACAGGGCGGGAAGCTGGATCAGCCCACCGCCCCCCACCATCGAGTCCATGAACCCGGCCAGAAAGGCGAAGCCGCACAGAGGCAGGAGAATGTTCAGCAAAATGGCGTTGTCACAGTGAACCCGGTACTGGAAGTGCCGGTCTACCTGGAGGAAACCTCTCCAGGATTGAAGAGCCGCCCACCGAAGCTGTGTCTCAGTCGCGTAGCGACTTTCGCTGGGTAGACCGGCACTTCCAGTGCCAGTTCCCTAATGCAGCACCAGCAGTTCAGCGTGTTCGGCAACAGCAGCTTCGGAGAGAGCGAGGTCCTCTAGCGCGAACTCCGCGTATTCTGCCTGCAAAGCCACAACGTCGTACACAGGCTTAGGCTTTGCGGCACGAATGGCCCGCTT
>JAYTRQ010000115.1:0-2187 GCA_043746125.1 Armatimonadota bacterium
ACGAGGATGCGGGGTTTGGCTGTCAGGAGTTCGTTCATACCCCTTGATTATAGGAGGGGGGGGCGTCCGGCGTTACCCCGTAAAGTGCGTAGGATTACCAATAACGTCGCAGGTCTGGATTAGAGAAGCAGCTCAACACAAGCGAGAAGGGCGAACGCAAGGTTCGCCCCGACGAGGTTGCCACGCAGAGGTAGGTTGTAGGGCGCGAACCTTGTGTTCGCCGCCTCTTATCATGGCCCGCCCCTCTGACGCAGCCGTTCTAGGAGTGGCGCATTGGCCTCCGGGAACGGGTAGTCGTCCAAGTCGTCGGGACGAACCCAGGCAATGCGGCGGCTGCCGAGCGGCCTGGCGTCCGCGCCAACCGCTTGACACAGGAACGGGTGGAGCGTGACGGTTCGGTCGGGGTAGGCGTGGGTGATCATCGGCCAAGCTTCCAGAATGATGACGTCCAGGCCCGTCTCCTCCCGCGCCTCGCGCACGGCGCAGTCGTCGGGGGTTTCACCGGGCCGGCACTTGCCGCCAGGGAACTCCCACAGATCGGGCAGGTGGGCGTCCGGCAGGCGCTGGCTGATGAGGACGCTACCTTCGGTCGGGTGCAGGATGAGGGCGAGAGCGATGGTCATGAGGTTTCGTCCTAGGCTATGGCGGATCACATCACGTTAGGTCACTTGCCTCTGCCGCCAGGCTCGGATCAAAGTAGCAATGGCTGTCACAAAATAGCCGAACAGGAGAGTGTCACCGACCAGCAAACAAGTGAAGTAGAGGGGTTCACTTCAGGGGCTTGCTGCGCCCTCCTCGTCTCGTCTGACCGCTTCTGGTTACACTCATCAGACCGGAATCGGAGGCAGCCACACAGGAGGAGAAAGAGGGCGCTGCTTGCCGCGCCCCTACAGTTCAAGCCGTCCCTGCGACTCGTGCCGCCACAGCAGTTCCGCCAGCTTCACCTGCGGCGTCGCCAGCGCGTAGCCATCCAGTGTCTCCCGCGTCACCCAGGCCCATCGGGCGCAGGCCAGGGCCTCCGGCTCGGCCCCTTCGGGCGGGGTTGACTCGAACCCGTGCAGCGTGGTCCGGCGGTTGGCGACGCCGTGCTTGACCGCCCCAAACGGTGTCAGGCTCTGCACGCTCAGGCCGACGCTCTCACAGGCGGCCCGTGCACCGCACTGCTCCAAGGTTTCCCCGTCCTGCCGGGTCGCGCGGGGCAGTTCCCAAAGGCCGCCCCACAGGCTCAGTTCGGGCGGGCGCTGTACCAGCAGCACGGCCCGCGCCGGGTTACGGATGGCGACGGACACGTCCTCGACATCCAGCCACTTCTTGACGCCTTCAAACTGCGGATACGCCGTCGGCTCCCCCAGCCGCCGGGCTTCGCACAGGTCATGGACAGGGCATGAGGTGCACCGGGGCGCGGCCGGTTCACAGATCAAGGCCCCTAACTCCATAAGACCCTGATTGAAGTCCCCTGCCCTGCCTTTAGGGATGGCTTCTTCGGCCAGACGCCATAGCTCAGCCTGCGTCTTTGTAGACGTCTTCGGGTCGCCCGTGACCGCATGGACGCGGGACAGCACCCGAATAACGTTCGCGTCTACAATAGGTGCCTCTTGGTTGAACGCGATGGACAGGATGGCACCCGCTGTGTACCGCCCGATGCCCGGCAGTCCCAGCAGCGTCTTCGGGTCTGACGGCACACGTCCCCCATGCTGCGCGACGACGGCCTGCGCCCCTTTATGCAGGTTCCGGGCGCGGGCGTAGTAGCCCAGGCCCACCCAGTGCTTCAGAACGTCGTCCAGGGGCGCATTGGCCAGCGCCTGCACAGTCGGGAACCGCTCCATCCACTTGTGGTAGAAGGGGATGACGGCGGCCACGGTCGTCTGCTGCAACATGATCTCCGACACCCAGACGGCGTAGGGGTCACGGGCGAGGCGGCGCCAGGGCAGGTCGCGCTTGGCAGTATCATACCAGGTGAGGAGGTCGCGGCTGAATTGATCTTGCTGGTCTGTCATGGGATTAAGTCGGCGGCTTCGCCTCGCTCGCCCGCAGCTTGCTCTTATCGTCGCTGTCTGCGCCCGCGTCCAGTGATATGTCCAGATTGGGCGCCGCGCCCAGCATCACCTGGTCGTAAGCGGCGCGCATCTGGCGGGCGGCTCTAAGTGGCGGCATGAAGCCGTTGTCGGTGCCCAGGCCGGGGACGAG
>JAYTRQ010000116.1:0-2187 GCA_043746125.1 Armatimonadota bacterium
GAGCGGACGGAGGGCAAGGGCATCGCCGCCCCGCTGGCCGAGTACGCCCGGCAGCACCAGGTCAACTTTATCATCATCGGTCATTCGGGGCGGTCGCGCGTACAGGAGATGGTGCAAGGCTCTATCGTCAATGATCTGGTTCGCCTGGTGCGCGGTATTGACGTGCTGATCGTCGCGAACAGTATTGAAGGCGATCCGCGCTGACGGAGAGGCTCCAATGATGGGAGGCCGGAACCCACCCCGTCTCGCTTAGGCTTGCCACCCCTCCCGCTGCGGAGAAGGGAAGAGGTTAGACCAGCGGCGGACGGCACACCAGCAGCGGACGGCACATCAGCAGCGGACGGCACATCCTCCGAACCTCCTCCCCCTCCCGTCTCGGGAGGGGTGGCGAGCCTAAGCGAGACGGGGTGGGTTCCGGCTCCCCAGAATGAGGGGGGCATCCTCTCTCACAGCCCCCGCATATTTCTCCATTCTCCCTATAAACCTGAGCGTGTTTTCTGCCGATAATCGGAACAGGACGATCCGATCCCGCGCCGTAAACCGCAATGCACGTACCCGCCTCAGTGTCCGCCTTCCGTATGCCCATCGCTTTCACGCTCCTGGAGCGGTTGGTGCAGGCGCTGCCCGCATTCCGAGCTTTGAGCGTTTCCGTGCCCGGTCTGGAAGCCGGGGCGCTGACGGGCGGCGTGATTCGAGGTCTGTTGTTAGAGATGGGCTTGGGAGCGACCGAGGCAGACGTTGCGCTGGCCTCGGCGCTGGCACAGATGGGGCTGCCGCTGACGGTCGCGTCGCTGGCCGAAGCGCATGGCGACTTGGCACGTGCGTCGGGCGCATCGCCACAAGCTTACGCGCTCGCCAAATCGCTGAATCTGCCGACCACGCCGGCCGCTCTCATGGCCCTCTCCACGACTTTGAACGCGCCTGCTCAGGGCCTGCCCGGTTCACAGGCGCTCCCGGAGCGGCTCCGCGAATGGCTGGGGCTGAGTCTGGACGCCGAGGCTGCGCCGGCGTCTTTGGCCCAGCTTCTGGAAGACCGGACGTGGCAGACGGGGCGAAGCACAGAGAACCGGCTGGCGTCGGCGCTCAAGGAAGGGACGTCCCCGGCCTCTATCACGGACGCCCGGACGGTCCTGCTGCGGCTGGCCCGGCAGTCCGCCGATCCGTTGCTGCGGGCCGAAGCGGACGCGCTCGCCTCTCATTTGGAAGGCCAGCAGCTTCTAAACCAGGCCTCCCTCCAGGCACACGAAGGACGGACGGACGCGCCCCTGTATTTCGCCTTTCCACTGACCTTTGGCGTGAACTCTTCCCTGGCTGAATTGCGCTTCTGGCCCCCACCTTGCGCGGAAGAGGGCGAGGCCGGGGACGACCCGGTCGTCCCCTTGCGCGTGATGGTGCGCGTCTCGCCGCCCCGTCTTGGGCGCATTCAGGCCGATCTCTCCGGCTGGTCGCGGGGCACGCTGAGCTGCCGCCTGGGCGTGGAGCGAGGGGGCACGCAGCGGCTCCTGGTCCGTCATGCCGGCGCTCTAGTAGAGGCCTTGAGTGGGTCCGGCTGGACCTCCTGTGACGTCCACTGTGCCCGCCAGACCGACTGGCCGCCGCTGTGGCATGGGGGCGAAGCGTTGACGTCTCCCCGAACGTGTGTGGACCGCCAGGCGTAATTGACACGAAGAACTAAACGGAAGCAAGGGAGCAAGGAAGATGCAAGATCCGACCATCGCCGTTGCGCTGCGATACGAGCCATTGGCGGGTGATACGGCCCCGCGTGTCGTTGCCAAGGGGCAGGGCTACTTGGCCGAGGAGATTCTGAGGGTCGCCCGCGAGAACGACGTTCCGCTGCGGCAGGACCCTGCGCTGGCGGGGGCGCTGGCGAGCCTGGACGTCGGCATGAATGCCCCGCCCGAACTCTTCCGGGCGGTCGCCGAGGTGCTGGCGTTCGTGTACAAGATGAACGGGAAGGCCTGAGATACGTCCCTACACGACGATTACTGTCGAATCCATCGCCTGAAGCAGTCCCGCGTCGGCCAGGACGGCTAATGCCGCGTCGAGAACCTGTGGCGGGCCGAGCAGCAGGGCGAGTGCCTGGCCGTCCGACTCCGAGACGACGTCGCAGAGGAGGCCCGGCAGCATCTGGGCCAGAAGATCGTGCCCGGTCAGACTGACGCGGATCAGGGCCGACTTCCGGGCGTG
>JAYTRQ010000117.1:0-6943 GCA_043746125.1 Armatimonadota bacterium
CTGGCTCTGGCCCACGAAATGGCGCATATCAGTCGATGCGACCTCAAAATGGCGCTGCTACCCGCCCTGGTTCGCGCCCTGTTCTTCTTCCACCCCCTCGTCTGGCTGGCCTGTGCCGAGTGGGGCATAGCCCGCGAAGAGGCCTGTGATGCCCTGGCACTGGACGCGACCGGCGCGGGCGCGGCCACGTTCGGCGGCCTTTTGCTCAAAATGGCGGGCGGCGCGTCTCAGGCTCCGGCCCTGGGCCTCTCGCCGGGCTATCACAGCCTGCGGCGGCGCCTGCTCGGGCTGACCCAGACATCATCCCGCCCATTGCGCGGGCTGATCGCCGTCGCCCTCGCCGCCCTGCTTCCCTGGCGACTGACGGCCGCGGGCCACACCCCCACCCTCACGCCGACGGCCGGTGACGCCCGAATGCTGCACTACGCCGTCACCGATTTAGGAGACTCCCCCGGCAGCGACAGTGAGGCCACCGCTCTGAACGACGCCGGGCAGGTCGCAGGCACGGCGCACGGAGTGGGCGAAGAAGCGCAGGCGCTGGCCTGGTCCGGGGCGCAGGCCATCGCCCTGGGGGCGCTCCCCAAGCACCATTTCAGCCTCGCCTACGGGATCAACGGCGCGGGCCGGATCGCGGGGGCTTCCTACAACGTTCCCGGCCACGGCCGGGCCTTCTTCTGGGATGGCGTCAGCCCGCATCGGATCGGCTCCCTGCCCGGCTTCCCTTACAGCGAGGCACGAGGCGTCAACGACGCGGATCAGGTCGCCGGGTCCGCCACGGCGGGCACGACCGACCGCAACCAGGCGCGGATCGCACGCGCCTTCTTGTGGCAGAGTGGGCGGATGACCGATCTAGGCACGCTAGGCGGCCCGTACAGCACGGCCTACGGGCTGAACAATACCGGTGCGGTCGTCGGTAAGGCCGACACAGAGACGTTCGGTCAGACCCACGCCTTCCTCTGGCAAGGCGACCAGATGACCGATCTTGGCACGCTCGGCGGCCTGAACAGCCTCGCCTACCGCGTCAGCGACGCGGGCCTGGTGGCCGGCTCGTCCGAAACGGGGGACGGCGACACACGACACGCCTTCCTGTGGCAAGGTGGCCAGATGCGTGACCTGGGCACCCTCCCCGGCACGTCCGACAGCGCCGCCTACGACGTCAACGCGAGCGGTGACGCCGTCGGGTCATCCCAGCCGACATTAGACAGCCCCCTCAAACGCGCCTTCCTGTGGCACGACGGCCGACTATTGGACCTGAACGGTCTTCTGCCCTCCGGCTCCGGCTGGACACTGACGGAAGCCCACGCCGTCAACGACAAGGGCCAGATCGCCGGCGTCGGTATGTTCGGAGGCCATGCCCGTGCGTTCCTGCTGACGCCGCACGAGAGGCGGAGCAGAGGGTTACTGTAGGAAGGACCTGTCTATGTCAAAGCGCTTTATGAACCCCATTCTCATTGTCCTGTTGCTGTCAGGCGCGGCGCACGTCCAAGCCCAGCCAACACTTCCCCATGCCTCCCACACAAAAGTACAGGCGCGACGGCTCAGCGTCCTGGACTACTTCAATCTGATGCCGGGTTTCGGCATTGATGGTACGGCGACGCGGCAGGAGAGGCGCGAGATGCTTCACGACAATCGTGCCATTATTGACGTGCGCCATGACTATATGCGGGTGCAGCCTGACTCCTCGCCGACGGAACAGATTGTGGTTTTTCGGAGCCGCAACAAGCCTGATCTGGTCGCTGATAGTATGCCCGACTACCAGAGCGACTACAACGGCCTCTCCTTGTATCGCCTGCAAAACGGTAAGCTGCGGAACGTGACACGCCAGATGCTGCCGATGCCTCCTGACATAGACCACCTCCTGTATGAACTTCCGCGCTTCGGCACCACCATCCGGGTGTTTCGCTTCGACATAGAGAAAGAGTCGCGCCGCCACGTTTTTGATCTGCAATGGCGCGGCGGCCACTTTGTCAAAGTCCGTTAGCGCCATGCACTCCTGCTCAGGGGCAAGCCCGCGCGTTCCTGCTGACGCCGCAATGGGAATCTCATTATGCGTACGATGTTTGCTGTGGTCATGCTGCTCTGCTTCGCCCCACTTACCGACGCCGCTCCGCCGCGCTATCGAGTGACGGACGTTGGACCTGCGTATGATAGATTCGGCGAACGGGTGTCCGTCAACGCCAGGGGCCAAGTGGCCGGGACTGTGCCGGTCAGCGACGTGGGCCATCACGTCTCCGGCAACCTTCCTTGTCGCGCGTTCCTGTGGCAGCGGGGCCGAAGAACCGTGATCGCCCCCACGCCAGGCTATTCAGCCACTTACGTCGGAGCAATCAACAACAAAGGCCAGATCGCCGGGACCCTCAACGAAACAAGCGATGGCGCGACCCTGGTTATTGACAACCATGCCTTCCTGTGGGAGCGCGGCAAGATGCGAGACGTTGGCGAGGAGGCGGGGTGGGCGGTCACTTCGGCAGAGGCGATCAACAGCCAGGGGGACATCGTCGGGAACGCCGCTCGGTCAGCCCGCCCCTTTGAGGACGATGGGGAAACCTCGACACAGTCCCACGCCTTCCTATACAGCCGGGGCAGTCTGACCGACCTTGGGCTGGGCGCGGCCTATGGGATCAATGACAAACGTCAGGTTGTGGGCACGCTAGGGTTTGAGGCCACCCTCTGGCAGAACAACGAGCCACGCGACTTGGGCATTCGCGGGCTGGCCGTCGCCATCAACGGCAGAGGCCAAGTCATCATCAGCACGGGACTCCCGAACCCGATCTCGTATTTGTGGGAGAGTGGTGCTAGCCACGCCCTGACTACTTTGCATTTAGGCTCTCACAGCATGGCTAAGGACATCAACAACCGTGGGCAGATCGTCGGCGGATCGCAAACGGAGAAAGAGAAACACCCACGCGCCCTACTCTGGCAGAGCAGCAGGGTCTACGACCTCAATAGCCTTATTCCATCCCGCTCAGGCTGGACATTGGAGGAGGCGACGGGGATCAACGACAAGGGCCAGATCGTTGGATACGGCATACTTCACGGCAGCGACCATGCCTTTCTACTGACCCCGGCAGGACATCCCACCGCCCCCGCCGAATAAAGTGGGCATGGCGCAGGAGATAACGGCAGCGGGTCAGGCAGAACTTGGGGCGGAGGCGTCGGCGGCAGGGGACACCCGGCTGGATGGCGTCAAGCCCACCCCGGCCCGCCTGAGCCAGCTTGACGTCTGCCGGGGGCTGGCGATCCTGGCCGTGCTGTTTATCCATGTGTCGGGCCACTTCCTGCCCACCCTGCACCCCGCAAAGTCCCTTGCGCGCCCGACGTGGGCGTGGTACGCCGTGGCTGGCCTGAACGCAGCGTCGGCCTGGGCCGTGCCCTGCTTCCTGATGTTGAGCGCGTTCGTCAACGCCCAATCGCTGGCCCGGTCGGGCGATATCGGCAAGTACGCCCGCCGCCGCGTCCAGACGGCCCTGCTGCCGTACGTGCTTTGGAGCGGCGTCTACATCGTCGTTAATACCGCCCTGCACCACATGGCGCGCCTGACGCCCGGCCACGTCGCCAAGATGCTACTGACCGGGACGGCGCACTTCCACCTCTACTTTTTCGTGCTGGTCCTAGAACTGTACTTGCTTTTACCCCTGCTCCTGCCCCTGTTTAAGCGACGCCCACCGTTCTGGGCCGTCACGCTGGCGGCTATTACGCTGCAGGCGGGCGTGTATGCCTTCAACCGGCACTGGTTCACCTTGCACCACAAATCGCTGCTCACAGGGACGATCTTGTGGGACGTCCTACCGGTCGCCCTGGGCCTTTGGCTGTGGAGCCAGTGGGGGCGTTGGGACGTCGTTCGGGAGCGCGGGAAGTGGGCGGCGGGGTGTGTGACTTTGGCCGCACTGGCGGTCTACATGCCGCTGGCCGTCGCCATCATGCTCCATCCCAACGCGCATGTCAACACGGCTTTGTATCAAATGGGCCAGTGGTTCTACACAGCCGGCGTGAGCTTCCTGATACTCGGCCTCGGGTGGTGGCTTGGTCAGAATGGATTGACGCGGGTGTTAGGGTTCCTAGGAGCCGAGTCGCTGGCGATCTACGTGATGCACCCGCTGGCGATCCTGGCGCTGGACAAAATTGGACTGAACAAGCACGTCGGGGCGGGATTGGGGATGGCGGTCTACTACGCGGCCTGTCTGGCGTTGCCGCTTGCGGGGGCCTGGGTGTGGCGGGTGGGGAAGAAGGCGATGACGAGATGACCCGGCACTGGAAGTGCCGGTCTACTCGAAAAAAGTCGCTCCGCGACTGAGGAGCAGGAGGACTAGGAGGGCGCAGCAAGCAGCGCCCCTAAGTTCCCGCTCTTAACCCCAGAGGGGTTTCCTCCAGATAGACCGGCACTTCCAGTGCCGGGTCACTGCGCCGGGGCTTCTCCCTCACAGCGGCGGCGGGGGCCAGACGCCGGGCGTGCTGCCGGGGTTCTGACGCCGCATCTCCGCATCATCGGCGGCGATGGCCTTCTTCATAGCCTTCTTCTTCACTTCCAGCACAATCATGGCAAGAACGGCCACGAGCGACACCAGCAGCCGGAAGATGGCCGAGTTACGGGCGTGCTGGACGTCTATGGCGTGGTGCGGCAGGACTGCCAGGACGACGATAGGAATGACGCAGTAGGTCTGGTACTGCGCGAAGGCTTTCAGCTTCTCTTTGCGCGGGTCTTGCTGCAAGGGGTTCATAACGGGTCTCGTTCCAATAGAGTGCGCCGGAAGGACGTACCGACACATTCTATCACGGGATGAGGGCTATGTCAAGGTGGAGACGGACAAAAAACGGCGGCCAGGTCTTGATGACCCGACCGCCGTCTTTTGGGAGTGCTGATTATTGCGTCACGAAGTTGGTAAAGTAGACGCCCTGCACGTCATCTTCGCCGAGCGCTTCGTTCACCCGCTTTTTGATCTCCACCTTCAGCTTGTCGCGACCGACCTCCGGGCCGATCTGGTCCCGCGTCTTGGAAGCCAGCGAGGACAACACGGCGTCGCGGATCAGCGGCGTGTCGTCCTTCAGGGTTTCGGGCGTTTTGCCCTTCCCTTTGTCCAGTTCCAGGCCCACCGTTACTTTCAGGAAGTGATCGTTGCCGGAATCGGCCAAGTTGACCAGGAACTCGTCCAGCGTCAGCACCGGCCCCTTCTCGACTTTCTTGACTCCATGGGATTTGCTCTTGGCGTTCGCCTTCTGCACTATGAAGAGCGCCGCGCCGAGGACGACGACCGCGAAGACGGCCAGGATCACCATCATCGGCGGCTTTTTCTTGCCATCCATCGCCGCTTTGGCCTTTGCTTCCGTCTTCTTTTCCGCCATGTCTCTTGTTCCCCCAAGGAGCCTTATGTTACGAGTCGCATTCTAAATTGGTGCACCTACGTCTTAGCAGGCGCACTCCTATTATCGGCATGAGGGGGGGACAAAGGGGACGGCAGAATTACCAGTTATACGCACAACTGCGCGAGTATTAGTACCGGCGCAGGATGACGATCTCGACGCGGCGGTTCTGCGCCCGGCCTGCGTCCGTCGCGTTGGAGGCAAGGGGACGCTGATCGGCGTAGCCGGCCGCTTCCAGGCGCTGTGAAGAAATCCCGTGATCCAGGAAATAGCGCAGGACGGTTGTCGCACGGGTCGTAGATAGCTCCCAGTTGGAGGGGAAGCGCGGTGTGTTGATGGACAGGCTGTCCGTGTGGCCTTCGACACGGATGAGGTTCTTGGGGACCGCTTTGTTCATGACAACGGCGACCGAGTCCAGCAGGGTCAGTTCATCGGGACGCAGGTCCGCCTGACCCCCTGCAAACAGCATCTTGTCAGTCATCACCGTCACGACGACGCCGCGCTCGGTGCGCTCCACATGCATCTTGTTTTGAAGCCCGTTCTTCTGGATGTAGGCCTTGACGGCGGCGTAGGCATTGTCCAGGCCGTTGGCATCTTGCCGCTCCTTCGCGTCTTTCAGGAACTGGTCGCTCGACGACTCGCCGGCCTTGCTGGAGTTGATGATGGACGGGGTGGAGTTCATGCCGCCGCCCCGATCAAAAGGAGTCGGCACGCCGGTCATGGCGCTGGTCCCGAAGCCGGACCGGACCGAGATGGCGAGCTGCTGGAACTTGGCCTGGTTCATCACGGACATGGCGTACAGCATGATGAAGAAGGCAACCAATAGGGTGATCATGTCGGCGTAGGTGAGCAGCCAGCGTTCGTTGTTCTCATGCTCGCCGCCCCCGCCGCCTTTTTTGGATTTCCGGGCCATAGCGCGTGTTGTCCCTTAAGGCTTAAGCCGCCGCCGCTTCTTTCTCGGCCTCAATCACCCGGCGCAGTTTGGGAGATAAGAAGGCCTTCAGTTTCTCCTCGACGATGCGCGGGTTGTCGCCGGACTGGATCGCGAGAATCCCCTCGGTGATGATCTCCTTCCCCAGCACTTCCTCGTGGCTGGCCGCCTTCAGCTTGTTAGACAGCGGCAGGAAGACGAGGTTGGCGGACGAGACGCCGTACAGGGTGGCGATAAACGCGGCGGCGATACTCGGACCCATGCTGCCCGGATCGGACAGGTTCGCCAGCATGTGGACCAGGCCCGCGACGGTCCCAATGACGCCCAGGGTCGGCGCGAAGCCACCCATCGTCGCGAAGAGGTTAGCCCCCTCATGGTGACGGCTGCCCAGAAACTGGATGTCGGTCTCCAAAATCTCGCGCACCAGCTCGGGGTCCGTGCCATCAATCGCCAGCATGATGCCCTTCTTCATGAAGGGATCGTCCATCGAGTGCGCTTCGTCTTCCAGGGCCAGCAGCCCCTCGCGGCGGGCCTTCTCGGCGAAGCCGACGAGGGTCTTGATGACGTGGCCCAGGTCTTCTTTCTTGCCCATGAAGGCGTTTTTGACGACGCCCGGCAGGCCGATGATGGCGGACAGCGGGAACGAGATCATAG
>JAYTRQ010000118.1:0-2178 GCA_043746125.1 Armatimonadota bacterium
TGATGGCGCGTGGACTGGAATTCTATTCCAGTGCTCGACTGTGCGAGGGTCGGTACGACTAGGCTACCGGCCAACAGGGCAGCCAGGACCGTCTGGGACGTTTTTCGGTTCATGGTTTTCTCCTCAGGAATCGCTTGCGGGGGCTATAGCCCCTCTTATTTTATAGAGACGCGTGTTCCGTATTTAATGTTCCCCAGGCAGACGCTTTTCTACCCGCATCCGCATCCCATAGCGCGGGCGGAGAGTGATGATCGGCTGCGTCGCGACGCTCTGCCCCGGCGCCAGTCGTAGGCGCCAGGCCTGCCCCAGCGTTGCCAGCAGCAGGATACCCTCCATCCAGGCGAACTGCTCGCCGATGCAGACGCGCGGGCCGCCGCCGAACGGGAAGTAGGCAAACTTCGGGCGTTCGGCCTCGGCTTCAGACGTCCAGCGGTCCGGGTCAAAGCGGTCCGGGTCTGGGAAGTAACGCGGGTCGGAATGTGTCACCGATTGGGCGAGCAGGACGATGGACTGGGCGGGCAGCACGTAGCCCTCAGCCTCGTAATCTTCAAGGACCCGGCGGCCGACGACCCAGGCGGGTGGGTAGAGCCGCAGCGATTCGGCGAACACGCGCCGGGTGTAAGGCAGTTGAGGGAGGTCGTCCGCGGTCGGCAGACGCCCAGCGAGAAGATCGTCAATCTCAGCATGGAGTTTCGCCTCGGCCTCCGGGTTCTGCGACAACAGGTACCATGTCCAGGTGAGCGCGTTCGCCGTGGTCTCGTGGCCCGCGAGAAAGAGCGTCATAGCCTCGTCGCGAATCTGCTCGTCGGTCATGCCGCCCCCACTGCCGTCATCCTGGGCCAGCAGCAGCATGGAGAGCAGATCGCCCCGGTCTTCGCCTGACGCATGGTGTTCGGCGATCAGACGGTAGACGGTGGCATCCAGACGGGCGCGGGCGGCCCGGAACCGGCGGACGGGCGGCAGGGGCAGGCGCTCCAGCAGGTCCGCGTAAGGCAGCATGAGCAGGTGAAAGAGGGAGATGACTTCGGCCATCGCGCCGCCGATGTCGTCGGCTTCGGCCTCCACCTCCGCGTCGAAAAGCGTTTTCCCCACGATGGCGAGCGTTAGGCGCATCATCTCCTCGGCCACGTCCACGGTCCCGCCATCCGTCCAGCGGCCAGCCGTCTCGGCCGCAAAATGGGTCATGGCTTCACTGTAGGCGGCGACGCGCTGGCGGTGAAAGGCCGGCTGCATCAGACGGCGCTGACGCAGGTGGAAGTCACCCTCGCTGGTCAGCAGACCCTCCCCGAGCAGTCGCTTCATTCGCTCCAATCCCCTTCCCTTCTTGAACTGACGCTGGCGTGTGACGAACACGTCTCGGATCAGGTCAGGGTGGTTGAGCAGGAAGAGGGGGTCCCGGCTGAACGGCAGGCGGACGACGTCGCCGCATTCATCCGCCGCTCGGCGCAGATAGAGGATTGGGTCGCGCCGGAACTGGATTAACGCCTGTCCGGGATAGCGCTGAGACGGGCTAGGCGGTTGTGAAGTCATAGGCATATTGTACCCGGACGAAGCAGCACCTCTCGAACCAACCCCCGGCCCACCTATTTAATCATGTGGACGTCTTTGTCCTTCTCGTCGCCCTGTGAGTGTTCCAAGTCCAGAGTGCCCTTCGGCTCGCGTGAGAGGAGCCAGGGGATGTCCTTCCCAACTCCGCCGTTGGCGGGCGTGACGCCGCCATCTACCAGCCGCAGGGCGCCGGTGACGTAGATGACTACATCGGAGGCAATGAATGCGGAGACGTTGGCAGCCTCCTCGAGCGGGCGGTGTCGACCTACGGCCACGCCCATCATAAACCGGCCCTGGTGATCAGGGCCACTTTTTCGTTCAATCGTCCTGGCATAATCAGTTCCCTGTGGGCCAAATCCCCCTGTCGAAATCCCGGAAGACCGACCGGGCAAAAGGAAGCCCCGCCTCTCAGAGTGGGAAGCGGGGCGAGCCGAGGCAAATGCGGGCACATCAGGAGTTCGCAGGATCGGTGCGGAAGTCGTTGTCGGCGAAACTGCGCCAGATCTGCTGCACCTGCTTGTATTTGACGTGGCCGTCCGAGTAGAGCGCGTTGAAGCCCTGGCGGTGCCGGGGCGCGACGGCCGCCTGTGTGCCGCTGGCCGTCCACGTCGTCGGGTCATAGGCAGTGGC
>JAYTRQ010000119.1:0-2178 GCA_043746125.1 Armatimonadota bacterium
AATGGCACCCGTCAGAAGTGACTCCATTTTTTCCAGACGGATGCCGGCGGCGATGGAGATGACCAGGTGGGACGGGGTGAGGGAGGGGGCGATCTCCCGTAGCACGTCGGCAACCATCGGCGGCTTGACGGCGAGCAACACGAGGTCGGCCCCGGCCACGGCGACTTGGGCCGTGGGCGCAACCACGGCGCCCGGCCCCAGGTCGGCGGCCAGTGCCTCGGCCTTGGCGGCATGTGTGTCAAAGAGCCGGATGCTGCCCGCTGGCATGGCTCCGGCCCGGACCAGGCCACGCGCGAGGGCGCTGCCCATCATGCCCGCGCCCAGCACGGCCAACGTTTTATCGCGTAGCATAGGGTCGCCTGACGCTTAAGGCCGGTCGAAAATGGCAGCGCGAACGCCTGCCGTGGCGGGCCGGTCTTCGATGTCAATCTGCACCGTAGACGGCGTGAACAGATAGACCTGCTCGCCGATCTTCTCCACGCTGCCGTCCAGGGCATAGGTCGCGCCGTTGAGGAAATCGGTGATGCGCTCGGCCATGTCGGCGGGCGTCTGTTCGAGGTTGACGATCTGCTGCTGGCCTTCCTTCAGCCCGTCGGCGGCGCGTCGGGCGTCGTCGAATGTCTGGACGGAGCGGCGGACCGTGATACGGGTCTGCCGCGCCTGGTCTATGCGGAGGGTCGTGCCCCGCTTCAGCGGGTTGTAGGAGCCTCCAGCTGCGCGGGTAGAGGCCGGGATCGGCTGAGTCTGGTTTTCGGGCGCCATTTCCTCTTCCTCCTCGTCATAGTCGTGGCCCTTGAAGTGGCTCATGATTCGCGAAAAGACGTTGCCGTCTCGTGCGCCCTGATGGTCGTATTCTTCCGTTTCCGCGTTCTGGTTCATGGTTCTGCCTGGCCTCCTATCGTGCCTGTCCTCTCGCTGTTGTCATCTTTCGTCAAGCGCGTGGGCCGAAGATCGCTGTCCCCACCCGTATCATCGTCGCGCCTTCTTCGATGGCTGTCTCGAAATCGTTCGTCATGCCCATCGAAAGCGTCCGCCGGTTCGGGGCGGGCAGACTCTCAAACAGGCGATGCAGTTCCTGAAAGTAGGGGCGAGGCTCCTCGCCGTTCGGCGCAATGCCCATCAGTCCGAGCAGTCTCAGTCCAGAAATGGCGGCCATCTCGGCGGCCGAGTCTAGCGCCTCGCCGGGCACTACGCCTGACTTCGTCGCCTCAGCCCCCAGGTGGACTTGCAGCAGGACGTCCTGCGTCTTTCCCAAGGCAAGTGCCTGTTTTCCGAGTTCCCGCGCCAACTTCACACTGTCCACGCTCTGGATCAAATCGAAGAGCGTGACGGCAATCTTGGCTTTGTTGCTTTGCAGGTGGCCGAGTAGGTGCCAGCGGGCCGTGGCGATCTGCGAAGGCCATAACAGGCCTCTCTTTTCCGCCGTCTCCTGCACGTAGTTCTCGCCGACTTCCGTGACGCCGGCGGCCAGAGCTTCCAATACGGCGGCGGCCGGCTTCTTCTTCGTGACCGCGACCAGCGTGACCTCGGACGGCTCGCGTCCCGCCCTTTCCACCGCCACATTCACGTTGGTGCGGACCCGCTCGACGTTCTCAGCGATTGTACTCACTAGTCTTCGGCGCGGGGCTCGCGCCGACTGAGTGGCTTGCGTTCACCCGTCTCAATGTAGTAGACGCGCTCGGCGATGTTGGTGGCGTGGTCGGCGATCCGGTCCAAAGAAACGACGGCCAGCAGCAGATAAGAGGCTGGGAACATGTGGGAAGGCTGGCGCTGGGTCATTTCCAAGAGTTCCTGCCGAAGAGATTTGAACAGGTTGTCCACAGCGTCGTCGTCGTCGCAGACCTTGACGGCGAGGGCCAGATCATGCCGGACCAGGCTCTCCAGGCTCTGCCGAACCATCGTCAGCGCGAGCTGGGACAGGGGGCCAATGTCTAGGAGCGGCTGCTTGAGGTAAAACTCCTGCGTCAGCTTACGGGCGATCTTGGCTATGTCCACGGCGTGGTCGCCGATCCGCTCAAGGTCGGTAATCACTTTCAGGGCGCTCTCGACCTGGCGCAGGTCGCGGGCCATGGGTTGCTGTAAGGCGAGGAGCCGGATGCACTGGGCCTCGATCTTGCGGTCCATCTCGTCCACCGCGTCGTCTTGGCGCAGGACTCCCTCGGCCAGCGCGACATCGTT
>JAYTRQ010000120.1:0-6933 GCA_043746125.1 Armatimonadota bacterium
AACTCACGCCTGCGTCCTGGGCGGCGATGCAGACTGTGCCCGATGGGCCGGTCTTCAACCGCGCCCTGAGCGGCCTGTACCCGCCCGGCTCGGTCTTCAAGATCGTCACCGCGACGGCCGCGCTGAACCACGGCAAGGGCGACACGACAGTTTTTTGTAACCATATTGACCCGAACGTCCGCTGGCACTTCGGCGGCAAGGGCTACAGTCGGCGCATTGCGGACGATGAGGACTTCGTGCCGCACGGCGAGACGGACATGGCGAAGGCCCTGCGTGTCTCGTGCAACGTCTACTTCGCCCACCTGGCGATTGACACCAGCGCCGCCGCTTTGGATGAGACCGCCCGGCATCGGTTCGCCCTCGCCCATATGCCCAGCCTGGACGCCCTGGGCCGATCCCTCCCGGACTGCGGCTACGGCCAGGGTCCGGTCCTTGTCACCCCTCTAGAGATGGGTCGCGTGGCCCAGGCCGTCGCGAACGGTGGTCAAGCTCTGCCAGCGATGTTCCTCAAGTCTCGCCATAAAACTGCCTTGGCAACCGAAGCGCTGACGCCCGAACAGGCAACTCATATGCAGCGAATGCTAACCGCCGTGGTCACAGACGGCACGGCCAAAGGCGTCTTCAGCGGCCTGCGCGTGTCCGTCGCAGGCAAGACAGGGAGCGCCCAGAACAGCCAGGGCGACCGGATGAGCCACTCCTGGTTCGTCGGCTTCGCTCCTGCCGAGCACCCTACGGTCGCGTTCGCCTGCATCGTCGAGAATGGGGGCTTCGGGCGTTCCGCCGCCGCCCCGGTTTGCCGCGAGATGGTGCGGAAGGCTTTGCGGTAGGGCAAAAGCGTTTTCTAGACACGGAAGACGCGCCTGTGGTAAAATAAGGCACATTTGCTTGACTGTGAAGGCGAAGATGAATCTGCGGTCTCGGAAGGTCAAAATTGGTCACTGTGCGTCTTCGGGGCGACTTCGCTGGTGTTAACTTGGGCTGTTTGGCCGCGCCACGTTCATAATGTTGGGGCAACGCAAACGTCATGGTATCTGCAACGTCAATGGGGCATCAGTTCCTGGTCAGGGCGTCAGAAGGTGTGGGACGACAACGACGAGAGGCCTTCCTCCGCTCCGCCGCCCCCACCCTGCCATGTCGAGCAAATACGGAGTGAGCAGTTCGGGCCTCTCGTGGTCGTGACGAAGAGGCGCGTACCGTTTGCGCCAAGCGAGTCCTGCGAGGGTCCTACGTCGGATTGGACTCCCGGGCCTTGAGAACGGACTCGGCGTGCCAGAAAGGCGAGGCAAACAGCGCCCCTACCCTCTTCTCCAGGCAGCTCATGTACAAGTCCCGTCGTCAGCAGCGGGCAGGCCCCTTCTGAACACGGGACAAGGGACACGGGACAAGGGACAAGGAACAACGACGGATGACTTTTCGCGAAACATTGGCGTTCGGAGTGGCGGTCGGTATCGCCTTAACCAGCATTACGGATTCGGCGGCGCAGGCTGAAGACCTGAAGGCGGCGTACCAGGCGCAGGCGGCGTGGGCGCTGCACCTCCTGGAGACGGGGCGGTACGGGGAGGCGGAGGATGCGGCGCAGAACCTCGTCGTCTCGTATCCTGATGCCGCCATGCCCTATGAACTAAGGGGGACGACCGCGCTGTACGTCGGGAGTGTGAGCCGAGCGTGGGCTGACTTCGCGAAGGCTTCCGAACTCGGGCGTGACCCGGCGGCGAGCTATGGTCAGGCTCTGTGTGCTATGGCGGTGGGTAAACCGGAAACGGCCCAAGCGGCTCTGACGGCGGCAAGGCAGACAGACGCTCTCACGGAGACACAGGCGGCGACTGTAGAGACGGCACACGCTTATCTCGCCTACTTAAAGGGCGACTTTCACGGGGCGCAGACATCGGCGGCACAGGACGCGGCGGATGACCCGCTACGGGCAGAAGTCGCCGCGCTGGCGGCTTACCGGCTGGACCCAAAGGCAGGGGCGGCACGAGTGGCGCAAACGCTCACGACGGCGAGCGGCGTTCCAGACGTGCGTGAGGAAGATGGCCTGCGCCCGACGTTCGAAGTGGGCCTCGCCGTCGAGCCTTGCGTGATCGAGCCGGACTTGCAGGCCATGTATGCAGACCGGCTAAAGGGGAACCTGGACGATGCCGCTCGGAAGCAGGGCACGGTCACATCACTCTCGGGCACGGCCGACCTGTCCGCCCCGGTCAACCTGCCCGCCCAAACTACTCTGGTCTCATTCTCCATAGATGGGCAGATGGCGGCGATGGTGAACCAGCCACCGTACGCGTTCCATTGGAACACGGCGCACGTCGCCAATGGGACGCATACAATCCGCGTGGACGCCGTGGACGATTACGGGAACACGCTGCTGTCGCAAACGCAGACGGTTCGGGTGGTCAACAAAGACGCCGGCTCGGTGACACCCGCAAAAGAAGAGGATGACCCAAAGCGTCAGGCATTGATGGCACGGCTGTGGAACCTGCTCCGCCTGCGGCCCTCGCGCAAAGTCGCAGAGTGGACTCTGGCACAGGCCGCGCTCGCGGGCGGCGACCGAGTGGACGCGGACGCACATCTGGCGAATGCCGCGGCTCTGGACCCTTCCTACAAAGGTGGCCGACGATTTGCCCGTGCCCTCTTTGGCTCTCCCGCCTCAACGATCGGCCGGGTGGCCTCCACACAGCCGGTTTCACTCTGGCGCGGCAATGCCACCCGCAAGGAGATCGCGCTGACGTTCGACGACGGTCCGAACCCGCTCAAAACCCCCGCCTTGCTGGATGCTTTGGACAAGGCCCAGGCCCCGGCGACCTTCTTCGTGGTTGGTTCGCGGGCGGAGCAGGCGCCCGACATCCTGCGGCGAATGGCCGAGCGGGGAGACGAGGTGGAAAATCACTCGTACTCGCACCCGAACATGAACCTGGTGATCCCATCCGTGGCGGAGAGCGAGATACTGCGGACGTGCGTCTTGATCCGAGCGATGACGGGTCATCAGCCACACTTCTTCCGGCCGCCGGGCGGCAATGCCAACGACGCCGTGCAGCATCTGGCCAGGATGTATGGCCTGTCCCTGGCGTACTGGACCGTGGACGCTCTGCACGCTGAAGACGTCGGCTCCTCGCGCGACCTCATAGACTACGTCATGAGCCACGTCCATCCTGGCTCTATCGTACTGCTGCATAACGGCACAGACGTCACGACGGCCTCCGTACCGGCTCTTGTTTCCGCCCTGCGGGCGCGGGGATATAAGTTGGTGACATTGTCTGAGGTCGCGCAGGGGGCAGGCGCAGCGAAACCGGCGGCCCTGCCGAAGATGAAGGAATAGTAGCCCTATTTGACAGCTTCCGGATACGGCGCGAGCAGCCAGAAGAGGCGGGCCACGGAGGCGTTTTCGATCAGCGATTTGCGCTCACCAGCCGGATGCAAGACGGTTTTCCAGTTGTCCCAGTATCCGCCCTGCACGTCGCGGACGTGGGCATATGCGTAGTCCGCTTGGCGACGGACGGCATTCAGGTACTTCACGTCATGGGTCTCGTCATAGAGCCGGAGCAGAGCCTCACAGAAATAATTCGAGAAGCGTGGTGAGTTTTCCGTCTTCTGGAGAGAGCCGGTGGCAGGATCGGTCCAGGCGGCCAGACCCGCATCGCTCAGGCGGCGGGCCTCCGCTAGATACGACCTGTCACGCTTGATCTGATAGAGAAGTAGGTCGGCGCGGATCATCAGCGCGGTGTTGTAGGTCCACTTGGTCTTCTGAACCTCACCCTTCAGGTTCACGTTATCCCAATACAGCCCGTCCGTATCTTGCAAATGACTGTTCGTCCAGTCGCGTATCTTCAGCGCCCACATAAGCTGTGACTGGCTCCCAGTGACTCGCGCCAGGCTGAGGGCGGCGACGGAGGCAGGCGCATTGGAACAGGTGTTTTTCCCCTGGTGGTCCAGTTTCCAGTAGAGGCCACCACCCAATCGGTCGTCCCAGCCGCTCAGGACGAACCGCTGCGTGGCGTAGGCTTTTTGGAGGAAGAGAGGGTCACGGGTGGCCTGGTAAGCTTCAACGAAGTCCAGCGCCACCCAGGCATTGTCGTCGTAATACTTGTCGGTCCCACCCGGCCCCGAACACCAGGCGTTGTAGCCGGCGACCGGGGCCGTCGGGTCCCAGTACGACTCCAGCCCGTGGGTGAAATCGTACAGCGAGCTCTCATATTTCACTGGGTCCAATTGCGCCGCGAGGGCAAGGACAGAGAGTTGAACGCCGTTGGCCCACATGAAATCGTAAGGCAGGGCCTTCGGGTCGGCAGGATAGGCGGCACAGTAGCGCTGTGCGCTGGCGTCATAGAAATGCGTCTGGATGTAGTCCGTTTCCTCTTCGGCCTTCTGGCGGTAGTCGGCCTGTGCGGGCGAGGCAAAAGCTGTCACCCACAATAATGCCAACGCTGCCACTATTTTTGCGGCCTTCATAATAGCCCCAGGAACGTCACAGGGCAGCGCCGTTGACCCGGATGGCCTGGCCGGTGACGAAGCCTGCCAGATCGCTGCACAGGAGCAAAACCACACCCGCAACGTCGTCGGGCACTCCCTGGCGACGCAGGGCGTTATGCGAGGTGCTGGTATGCTTCTGGGCGGGCGACGGAGCGTTGTCCTGGTAGGACGTGTCCGTGCCACCGGGAGAGACGACGTTCGCGCGGATGCCGTCTGGGCCGACCTCCTGGGCCAAATCAGCAATGAACATATTGAGCGCAGCTTTGGACGCGCCGTAGAAGGCCAGGCCGGGGATCGGATCGTGCCCGGAACCACTGCCGATGGCAACGATGCTCCCACCGGGCCGCAGGACAGGCACGAGGCCACGTGTCAGCAGGAAGGCCGAACCGAGATTGACGTCCAGCATCCGCCGCCATTGGGCGGGGGCGATCTCGGTCACTTTGCCACCCAGCCCAATCCCGGCATTCAGGACAAGAATGTCCAGGCCCTCCCCGTAATCCCCCTTTACCTGCCCCATCAGCTCGTCTAGCTGCACCTCATCTCCAATGTCCGCCTGATAATTCTTGTGTCGTCCCAGGCCGAACGCCTCCCGTTCCACCAGCGATACCCGGGCCGTATCGGAGTCCCCGCGCCAGACGGCGGCCGTGTTCGCCCCGGCTTCGGCCAGGCGCCGTGAAATCGCCCGGCCGATGCCGCGCGTCCCCCCGGTGATGAGAGCATTCTTTCCGGTCAGATCAATTGTAATCACGAGTTTGCCTCCAGAAGCGCCTGTACGGCGGAGAGACTTAAGGCCTGTGCCATCGCGCCCAGCGTTGTCGTTGCCAGTGCCCCGCAGGCGTTGGCAAAACGCAGGGCGTCCGGCAGAATGTTGGAAGCGCAGTTCAGCGTCCACTCCAGGTCCGCCGGCCCCTGACGAAGCAGGAACACCAGGAGGCCGGCTATCCAGGCGTCTCCTGCTCCGGTGGAGTCCACGAAGGGTACGGAAAAGCCAGGGCAGTGGACGGCGACTTGCTGATGGTAGCCTGTACAGCCGCCCGCGCCGCGCGTCACACAAAGCAGGCGTAGGTGGACACCCTGTTCAAACAGACGGGCCACTGCCGTCGCCTCATCGGGAGCATCGGGCATGAGCGTCTGCACTTCATCCTCACTGATCTTCACAATGTCGGCGTCCGCGAACCCAGACAGCGCCCCCGCCTTCATCGCCTCTTCCGACGGCCACAGACGCGGGCGTAGATTGGGATCGTAAGAGCAGATCGCTCCACCAGCACGGGCCAGACGCGCCGCCTCGCGCGTTGCGCTGCGACCCGGCTCGGCAATCAGAGAAATGCTGCCGTAGTGAAAGAGGCGCGTGGAGCCTAAAAACTCTGAGTCCATTTCGTCCGGCCGCAGGGCCAGATCACGTACGGGGTCGAAGTAAAAGAGGAAGTCGCGTTCGCCATCCGGCTGGACCGAGACGAAAGCAAGGCCGGTCTTGGCCGCTTTGTCTTGAATGACCCGGCGGGTGTCCACGCCCAGCTCGTTGAACGTCTGGATAATGGCTTTCCCAAACGGATCGTCGCCAACTTTGCTCAAAAAGGCCGTTCGCAGGCCCAGCTTGGTGGCCGCGACAGCAACGTTCGCAGGCGCTCCCGCAGGCACTTTGGCGAAGCCGGGCGCATCGGCCAGAGAGACGCCGGATTGGGTGGAGGGTAAGTCAATCAGGGCTTCACCCAGCGTGATGAGGTCGAGGGGCATGAGTGTCTCTATTCAGGGAGCCGGTGGCTGAGAAGCCACTGTGGCAGGGCAGAGTCGGCATACGCGGCGACCCAGACGCCATGGCCGGCATGCATCAACACCGTCAAACGAACGTCACCCCCATCGGATCTCAAAGCCGTCACCATGTTACGCGACTCGGTTACGGGTACTATGGGATCATCGGCCCCATGAAAAATCCACACGGGGAGCCGTCCAATGTGGCCGGCAACGGCCTCGAAGGGATTTCGCGAGCACGCCCACTCGTGAACCTCACTCTCGTGGGCGCGAGACGGTGTTATCGCGACCCGTCCGCAGATCGGGATTATTGCCGCAAAGAGGCCGGGGTTGCGGGCGGCCAGGAACCACGTGCCACTGCCACCAAGGGAATAGCCGGTCAGGTACAAGCGCCTTCGGTCGCCGTGAAATTGCCGGACGGTTTGCATAAGTTCGGCGACCACTACTCCTTGGTCGTCCGTCCAGTAACGTGACTCGTGCGCGGTCTGAGGAAAGACCACTACGCATGGGAACCGCTCAGGGAACCGCCGGAGCGCCTCCCCTACGCCGGCTTCGGAGGGCTTTAGGCCATCTGCTCCGCACTCACCGGATCCGTGAAGCGATACAATAACCGGCCATATGTGCGTCGGTGTATACCCCGGTGGGAAGTACACTGTGAAGCGGTGGGTTTCATGCTTCACCACGATAGTGCAAGGCAGAAATCGCGCCGGCGGAGAGGGA
>JAYTRQ010000121.1:0-2177 GCA_043746125.1 Armatimonadota bacterium
TCGCTGATCTCCCCGGTCGTCGCGCACAAGTACGCCCTGCTGCCAGTCTACAAGACGCCCGATGGGACACTGCGTGTTGTCGTCGCAGCCTGGAACGCCCGTGTCATGGACATCGCCTCCAAGATCGCTACCGCCCATCGCCTCCGGGTCGCCCCCGCCATCGCCACGGAAGGGCCACTCCGGGCGGCCATTGAGCAGTGGTACGGCCCCACCGAGACAACGGAGCGGAGGGCCTTGCCTGCCGTAGTCACGACGCCGCGCCCGTCAGTTCAGACTCCATCGCTCGTCCCAGCTCAGGCCCCGGCCCGCGCCTCTAGCGTGTTCGTCGGCGCGGCGTCCACCGTCACGGCCCGGTCCGGCAACAGCTCGCACCTGACGCCGGGCGACGACGCGGCCGGGGACCAATCGGTCGTCATCCAGTTCATCAACCGTGTCCTGACGGACGCCATCGCGAACGGCGCGAGCGACGTCCACTTTGAGCCGCGCCGGGACGGCCTGCACGTCCGCTTTCGGCAGGACGGGACTCTGCGGAGCGTGGACAGCGTTGGGTGCGGGTTTCAGGACGCCTGCACGTCGCGGCTGAAGATCATGGCGGAAATGAATATCGCCGAGCGGCGTCTGCCCCAGGACGGGCGCATCTCGGCCGTTATTGACGGGCGCAGCGTGGATATGCGCGTCTCGTCCCTGCCCACACAGTTTGGCGAGGCGGTCGTCCTACGGATACTGGACAAGAACGGCGTCCGACCACAGCTAGACCAGCTGGGCTTCTCCGACCGCAATCTGCTGACACTGGGCAGCCTCATCCGCAAGCCGCACGGCATCTTCCTGGCGACCGGGCCGACCGGCTCAGGGAAGACGACGACCCTGTACAGTGCCATCCAAGAGATACACACGCCCGACGTCAACATCATCACGGTTGAGGACCCCATTGAGTACGAGTTGGAGGGCATCCGGCAGTCCAACGTCAACGAGAAGGCCGGCCTGACATTCTCCCGCCAGCTCCGGGCCATACTGCGGCAGGACCCAGACATCATCTACGTCGGCGAGATCCGGGACACCGAGACGGCCGAGATCGCCTTCCGGGCAGCTTTGACGGGGCATTTGGTGTTCTCCACGCTCCACTGCAACGATGCGGCGGGGGCCGTGACGCGGCTGCTGAACATGGGCGTGGACCCCTTCCTGATTGCTTCCTCCGTCGTCGGCGTGCTGGCCCAGCGGCTCATCCGCCGAGTCTGTTCGGCCTGCGCCAAGCCCGCCCATCCGGCCCCGATAGATCTGCTGGCGTTCGGCATTGACACCGACTCGCCCGCCTTCCATTCCGCCCGGTTCGTTTCCGGGGCGGGCTGCGCGGCGTGTGGGGGCACGGGCTACAAGGGCCGGTACAGTGTCCAGGAGCTGATGGTGATGAACGACACGCTCCGCACCCTGACCCTGGCCCGAACGCCCTCCCACAAGATCCGCCAGGCCGCCGTGGAGTCGGGCATGGTCTCCATGCGGCAGGACGCGGCGGCCAAGATCATGGCCGGCATCACGACGTTCGAGGAGGCGCAGAAGCGGGTGTATGTGGAGGAGAGCGGCGAGGAATAGGGGGCCGCATCAGTGCCACTTTGTCAGCGCCCCCTCGCGTCTATCGGTCCGTAGTCGGGCGTTCGGTAGCGCGGCTCGGTCGGCTGGAAGTCGTAGTGGTCTACGCCCAGACCGCGCAGGACGGTGGCCTCAACGGGGGAGTAGTCGCCGTCAGAGCGGTTAAAGTCCAGCGGCGCGGTCAGTTCGTAGCAGAGGTTAGTGATGGCGCGGGGGCGCTGCAAGACGTTCTGCCCAACCGCATGGAGCAGGTATGGGTGTAGGAGATAGACATCGCCCGCCTCGCCGGTCGCCTCTCGAAAGTCTTTGCACTCGGCCAGAATCGCTTTCAGATCGAACTCGTCCGGCAGGACGCCCTGGGGCCGGGCGGCGAGGTAGCGCGCGATGGCGGGGACTGAGTCGGCGGCGAGGAAGGTCGCGCCGCCGCCCGGCAGAACGTCGGTGAACAGAGGGATGCCCAACAGGCCCTGTTCGGGGCTGTCCAGGAAGTGCCGGAAGTGCCAGCCATCCTTGTGCCAGCCGCGTGACTGGGTGGTCGGCGGCTCAAATGGCCGGTCCGCTCCTTGCTTGAAGTTCATGGCGAATAGGCTGAT